>NZ_JBFAYB010000072.1:0-46740 GCF_040681075.1 Streptomyces sp. NPDC051907
CCGCAAGGGCGGGAAACCAAGCCCGCCGGCGCTTGAGGACACGGCCGAAGGCCGTACGGGGGTCTGGGGGCGCAGCCCCCAGTTACGGGAAGGGGCGGGGTGGGGAAGGAACCCCCCACCCAAGCCACCGCTACCTCGCGTTGCGCGCCAACCCCAGCGCGTACTCCGGCCACCACTCCCCCGCCTTCGGCCCGCCCTTGCAGTCGCCGTCCGACTCGCCGGGGCGCTTCACCCAGAGGTAGGCGTCGACCAGGGGGTCGTTCGTCTTCGTCGTCGGGGCCTCGCCGAGCGCGCGGCCCGGCGGGTTGCACCAGTTCTCCTTCGGGTCGCCCTCGGTGTACGGGCCGTTGCCGTTGCGGCTGGTGTCGACCACGAAGTGCTTGCCGCCCACCTTCGCCGACAGCTTCTTGCCGAAGTCCTTGCTGGCCGCCGTCGGGTAGAAGTTGGAGACGTTCACCGCGAACCCGTCCGCCTTGTCGACTCCCGCCCGCTTCAGCGGGTCGTAGAGCGCGTCGGGGTTGGACCAGCCCGCGTTGCCCGCGTCCAGGTAGACCTTGGTGTTGGGCTGCTGCTTGAGCCGGTCGACCGCGCCCTTGAGCAGGTCGTACCGCTCCTCGTGGAACTCCTGCGGGGTGCACGAGTCCACCAGGTGCAGCACCGCGTCCGGCTCCAGGATCACCGTGGCCCGCCGGTCGCCTATGCCCTTGGCGACCTGGTCGACCCAGGCGCGGTAGGCGTTGCCGTCCGCCGCGCCGCCCTTGGAGAACTGGCCGCAGTCGCGGTGCGGGATGTTGTAGAGGACCAGCAGCGCGTCCCGGTCGGCCTTCGCGGCCGCCTCGGTGAAGCCCTTCGCCTCGTCCTCGGGCTTGTCCGGGCCTATCCACTCGCCGACCGGCTGCTCGGCGATCTTCTTGATCAGCGCGGCGTTCTCGTCCTCGCCGGACTTCTCGTACGTCGCGACCTGCTTGGCCGCGTTTCCGTCCGGGTTGACCCAGTACGGGTCTTTCGCCTTGGGCTGTTGAGCCACCGACGGCTTCTTGTCCCCGCCGTCGTCCGAGGAACATCCCGCCATCAACAGCACCGCACCTGCTGCGGCTCCCACCCCAGTCCGGGTACGCCGGGTCAGCCAACTGCCGTACATCCACTCCCCCTTGGGCGCACTTGTCCCGGAGTCCGCCCCCCAGGCTTCGCTCCGGACAAGACCGGTCGAATCCATCCTGGCATACCCGCGCCGCGAGTCACGAGCCCGAGCTGATCTCCGGCGGCGGGGAGGATGGAAACACAGGGCGACGACTTCGCGACACCCGGTCATTCTCGCCTCTAGGCCGGGCCCGCCCACGCCTCTAGAGTGGCCGCAACGGCCCGGACCCTGGCCGTGGTTCGATGTGCAACCGGACTGCCCCCGAAACCTCCCGTGCCGGCGCCGGGCTTCTCCCGCAGCCCGCGCACCGCGGTAGAGGACCGGCTCGACCGGCGGCTCTGGGGGGAGCGCGTCGTCGGTCGAGCCCGGTTGCGCTCCCCCTCGAACCCGCCCCCCCCAACCCGCTCCCCCGCCGTCTCACTTCGCCTGTACGACGCCCGACTTCGCGGTGACGCCGGTCAGATACGCCGAGACCACCACGTTCGCCGTGTACGCCTTCGTCTCCGCGTCGTAGACCCCGCCGCAGGTGATCAGCCGCAGCTCGGCACGGCCCTTCTCGCGCGGCCCGTAGACCTTCTCGGCGTCGAAGCGGCCGCGGTCGAAGACCTGGACGTCGTCGACGGTGAACTCGGCGACCGAGCCGTCGGCCCTGGTCACCCGGATCTTCTCGCCGGGGCGGGCGGCGCTCAGACCGTAGAAGACGGCCGGCTTGGTCTTGGTGTCGACATGGCCGACGAGCAGGGCCGCGCCCACCGAGCCCGGCTGGGCCCCGTCCTCGTACCAGCCGACGCTCTGCGCGGAGGCGTACGGGGGCGGGTCGACCGCGCCCGTCGCGTCCAGGCCGCGCGCGACGACCGGGGCGGTGACCCCGATCGAGGGGATGTCCACGCGGTGCGGGTCCGCGGCCCTGATCGGGTCGTGGGCGGGCGGCATCGCCACGCCCAGCGGACGGCCCACGGCCGCCACGTCGCCCGTGGTGGGCGCGGAGCTGCCGCCGGGGCCCTCGGTGATCTCGCGGCCCCAGAGCCAGAGGCCGATCAGCAGGAGCGCCCAGGTCACTCCCGTGAGCAGCCGGCCGACCCCGGCCGGGCGATCGCCGGAGGGACGATCGACGGAGGGCATGTCGCTCAGCGTCCGTCCGGCCGGCGCCGCCGGGCGCTGCGCAGGGCGACGGCGACCGCCGCCACGCCCGCCAGAACCAGGCCGATCACGGTGTGCGGGGTCCCGGGCCCGGCGTCCTCGGCCGCCGGCTGGGCGGCGAGCGGGGCCGCGCCCCCGCCGCCGGCCCGCACGGGCGCGACGGGGCTGGCGTGGTGCGACTGGCTGGGCTCGCTCGACCGGTCCGGGCGCGGCGAGCGGTCCGGCCGGTCCGACTGCTCGGGCCGGCTCGACGCGTCCGCCGCGGGCGAGTGGTCGGGCGTGCTCGACGGGCCGGGGGCCGGCGTCGCCGTCGACTGCGCGCCGACGACCTGGAGCTTCCCCGTTCCGGCGTGGGCGCGGCCCTGGCACTCGACGCTGAGGCTGTACGTGCCGTCGCTCGCGTTGGACTTGACCGTCGTGTCCCCGAGCAGCTGGTAGTCGCTCCCGTCCGCGCCGGAGAGCGCCGCGTCGGCGACGAAGGCCGGGGACGTGACCGCGCCGGTGGCGCCGGTGCAGCCCGAGACGTGGACCTGCACGTCGGAGCCGGGCGCGGCGGCCGCGGGCAGGACGGTGACCGTGACGCCGTCGTCGGCCCTCGCGCCGCCGCCGTCGGCCTCGGCGGCGACGTCGGCGTGCGCGGTCGTCGCGGCGGGGGCCATGACCAGCACGGCGGCCACCCCTGCGACACGGAGAGCAATCAAGCCTGAACGCATCGTGAACCTCCTGACAGACACAGATTCACGCGCGGCGGCCGATTCCGCATCCGCAGGAGGCCGTCTGTGCTCCGTATGGACCCCCTGACGTGCCCGAACGCGGGCCGATCAGCCGATGCCGGTCAGATCCGGTCGACGAGGTCCGCGATCGAGTCGACGACCTTGGAGGGACGGAAGGGGTAGCGGTCGACCTGGTCCGGGCCGGTGAGCCCGGTCAGCACCAGGAAGGTCTCCATACCAGCTTCGAGCCCGGCCAGCACGTCCGTGTCCATCCGGTCGCCGATCATGGCGCTGGTCTCGGAGTGCGCCCCGATGGCGTTCAGCCCGGTCCGCATCATCAGCGGGTTCGGCTTGCCCGCGAAGTACGGGTCCTTGCCGGTCGCCTTGGTGATCAGCGCGGCGACCGAGCCGGTGGCGGGCAGCGGGCCCTCGGCGGAGGGGCCGGTCTCGTCGGGGTTGGTGCAGATGAACCGGGCGCCGGCGTTGATCAGCCGGATCGCCTTGGTGAGGGACTCGAAGCTGTAGGTGCGCGTCTCGCCGAGGACCACGTAGTCCGGGTCGTGGTCGGTCAGCACATAGCCGATGTCGTGCAGGGCGGTGGTGAGCCCGGCCTCGCCGATGACGTACGCCGTGCCGCCGGGGCGCTGGTCGTCCAGGAACTGCGCGGTGGCCAGCGCCGACGTCCAGATGTTCTGCACGGGCACGTCCAGGCCCATCCGGGCCAGCCGGGCGTGCAGATCGCGCGCGGTGTAGATGGAGTTGTTGGTCAGCACCAGAAAGGGCTTCTCGCTCTCCCGGAGCTTCTTGATGAAGGAGTCGGCGCCCGGGATCGGCACGCCCTCGTGGATCAGGACACCGTCCATGTCGGTGAGCCAGGATTCGATCGGCTTGCGCTCTGCCATCAGACGGACTCCTGCCGTACGCAGTGTGCTGGGGACGCGGGGAGCACGGCGCTGTGTCGCCCCGGCGTCCCCAGCCTAATCAGGAAGCCGAGACCTTGACCCCGTCGATCACCCAGTACCAGTCGTTGGACCCGGTGTAGCGGAAGCGGAAGCTGACGCTGGACGCCCCGGCGGGCACGTTCACGGTCAGCGACTGGGGCTGGGAGATCACGTCGGAGGTGTAGCTCTTGACGAGCGCGGGGGCGCCGCCGTTGAAGGAGGCGAGCACCTGGGCGCTCTGGCTGCCCTCCTGGCGGTAGAAGGTCGTGAAGTCGAGCTTCACGGTCGCCTTGCCGCCGACGCTGTACGCGGGGGTGACCAGGGTCGTGTCGTACGCCCCCGAGAAGGCCTTGTCGGACCACTCGTCGGAGTCGGCGACGGCGAAGACGCCGCGGGAGCGGACGTTGAGCTCGCGGGACTGGTCGCGCTGGGTCCGGGACCAGAACTCGTCGGTGGCGAAGGACCAGCCGCGCCACTCGGTCACGCCGCCCGTGCCCATCGCGCTGTTGATCACGGACCAGCCGCTGGGCGGGGTGCGGGTGAAGCCGAGGACGCCGGCGGGGATGCCGGTCTCGTCGACGCGGGCGGACAGCGAGGACTGGAGGGTGTCGAAGGGGTCGGTCGAGCGCTCCTGGACGGGCTTGCCGTCCAGGCGCCACGCCGGGTCGGGGACGATGCCCAGCTGTCGGTAGACGGTGGCGGCCACGTCCACGAGCCGGGTGTCGGCGGGGCGCGCGCCGGCCGCGATGCCGGGGCCCTGGGCGAGGACGAAGGTGCGCCGCTCCTCGATGGAGTTGCCGCCGTGGCCGCCCGCGTTCGCGTGTCCGTGGTCGGTGGTGACGATGATCGTCCAGCGTTCGGCGGCGTAGGAGGGGCGGGCCTTGATCGCGGCGAGGAAGCGGCCGAGGTAGCCGTCCTGGACGGCGATGGCGTCGAGGTAGCGCTGTCCGGTGCCGGAGCTGTGCGCGACGGCGTCGGTGTTGCCGAGGTAGACGAAGAGCACGTCCGGGTTCTGGGCGCGCAGGACGGACTCGGTCTCGTTGGCGATGGTCGCGTCGTGGCCGGGGTATCCGTCCCGGTCGCCGTGGAGGACGAGCTTGGCGTCGGCGCCGGCGATGGTCCCCTGGTCGTCGAGGGGCTTCCAGTCGACGGCGGCGTAGGTGGAGAGCTCGGGGCGCACCTGGGCGAGGCGGGCGAGGAAGCCGGGGTACGCCGTGTAGTCCTTGCCGGCGAAGGAGTTGTCCTTGACGCCGTGCTTGTCGGGCCAGACGCCGGTGGCGACGGTCGACCAGCCGGGCCCGGACGAGGTGGCGGCCATCGGCTGCCCGTAGAGCAGGGAGAGGCCGTACGTCCCGTTCGCCATCAGGGACTTGAGGTGCGGGGCGTTCGCCGCGTCGATCCTGTCGTGGCGCAGGCCGTCCATGCCGACGACCAGGACCTTGTCCTGGCTGACGCCGTCGGGAAGGGCGGGGGCGGCCAGGGCCTTCTGGGCGGCCTGGGCGGCTGGAGCGGCGACGGCGGCGGTCGCGGTGACCGCGGCGGTCACGGCGCCGGCGGCGAGCACGGAGCGTCGGGATATGCCGTCGATCGGCATCGGGGTCCTCCGTCGGAAGTTTGCGGGCTGGGGGATGGTGACGGTGGGGCGGGCAGCCCAACGCCCCTGATCTCTCAGGGGCGCTGACCTGTGGTCCGTACCCGTTACCCTTCCGCGATGCATCCGCCGACGACAGTCCGCAGACGGTGAACTCTTGGCTGACAGTCAGCTGCCAGTCAGCTGCCGGTCGCGGACTTCCACGCGTCGATGTAGGACGGGAGGTTCTCCTCGATGTCCTTCCAGTCCGGCTCGAAGACGTCCACGCCGTCGATCAGCTTGGTCAGCTCGATGGCGTTCGCGTCGGTCGCCTTGACGTCGGTGCGGGCGGAGAAGCCGCCGCCGATCTCGCTGACCTGCTTCTGGGCCTTCTCGCTGAGCATGTAGTCGAGCAGCTTCCTGCCGTTCTCGCTGTGCGGGGCCTTGGCGAGCAGCCCGGCGGCGTACGGCAGGGCGAAGGTGGTGGGCTTGCCGCCGTCCTTGGCCGGGAACCAGATGCCGAGGTTGGGCATGGACTTGGACTGCGCGAAGTTCATCTGCACATCGCCGTTGGCGACGAGGATCTCGCCCTTGTCGACCTTGGGGGCGAGCTTGGAGGTGGAGGAGGACGGGCCGACGTTGTTGGCCTGGAGCTTCTTCAGGTACTCCATCGCCGGCTCCTTGCCGCCGAAGTCGTGCATGGCCTTGATGACGACGGCGGTGCCGTCGCCGGCGACGCCGGGCGTGGAGTACTGGAGCTTGTCCTTGTACGACGAGTCCAGCAGCTGCTCCCAGGTGGTGGGGGCCTGGGCCAGCTCCTTCTTGTTGTAGACGAAGCCGAAGTAATTGTTGACGACGGAGGTCCACTTGCCTTCGCCGGACTTGTCGGCGCCGTTGACCTTGTCGGCGTCCTTGGGCTCGTACTTCTGGAGCAGGCCCTTGGAGTCGGCCTGCTGGATGAACGGCGGGAGGGTGACGAGGACGTCGGCCTGGGTGTTCGACTTCTCGCGGACGGCCCGCTGGACCATCTCGCCGGAGCCGCCCTCGACGTACTTCACCTTGATGCCGGTCTCCTTCTCGAAGTCCTTGAAGACCTGGTCGTACCAGCCGTCGCCCTTCTCGCCCTTGAGGCCGTCGGCGCTGTAGACGGTGACGACCTTCTCGTCGGAGGCGGCGGAGGTCCCGCCGCAGGCGGTGAGGGAGGCGGCGAGGAGGAGTCCGCCGCAGACGGCGGCGATCGGGATAAGGGGCTTGCGCATGACGTTTCGTATCTCCTGTCGGATGTGGTGCGGGCTACCGGAACGACGCCTTGGTGCGGATCCGGGAGACGGCGAGAAGCACGAGCAGCGTCGTGCCCATCAGGACGACCGCGACGGCTGAGCCGGTGAAGAGGGATCCGCGGTCGGTGGCAGTGAAGATCCGTACCGGCAGCGGCGTCCAGTCCGGCGGGTAGAGCATCATCGTGGCGCTCAGCTCGCCCATGGACAGGGCGAAGCAGAGTCCGGCGGCCGCGTTCAGGGACGGCAGCAGGAGGGGGAGCCTCACCCGCCACAGGACGTACGAGGGCCGGGCGCCGAGGCTGGCGGCCGCCTGCTCGTACATCGGGTCGAGACGGACGATGGCGGACGCGACCGACTGGTAGGCGAACGCCGTGACAAGAACAGCGTGCGCGAGGATCACGATCCAGCGCGTGCCGTTGAGCAGCACCGGCGGCTGGGAGAACGCGACCAGGACCGCGAGGCCGACGACGACGGAGGGGACGGCGACGGGCAGCATGAACAGCGCGTCCAGCACCCGGCGTCCGCGCCGCCCCAACGCGGCGGCGGCCAGCGCCGCCCACGTCCCGACGGCCAGCGCCAGCAGGCTGGCGGTCACGGCCGTGACCAGGCTGGTGGTCAGGGCCTGGAGGGACTCGCCGCGCACGGCCGCGCTGTAGTGCTCGGCGGTCGGCCCGGAGGGGAAGGCCCCGGACCAGTTCGTGGCGAAGGACGCCGCGACGACGACGAGCAGCGGCAGCGCGAAGAGCGGCAGGAACAGGACGAGGAAGAGCGCCCAGGCGGCCCATCTCCCCTTGCGGCTATGCACCAACACGGCGGCTGACCATTCGGTAGAGGCTGTACAGGCCCACGGAGATCGCGATGTTGACGACGGCGACGACGCAGGCGGCCGGGTAGTCGGACTCGAGGATCGCCTTGCCGTAGACGAGCATCGGCAGGGTCGTGACGCCCTTGGCGCCGGTGAACAGGACGATGCCGAACTCGTTGAGGCACATGACCAGCACGAGGCTGCCGCCGGCGGCGAGGGCGGGCAGCGCCTCGGGCAGGATCACCTGCCGCACGATCCGCGCGGGCCGGGCGCCGAGCGAGGAGGCGACCTCCAGCTGCGCGGTGTCCAGCTGCGAGAAGGCGGCGAGCAGCGGGCGCATCACGAAGGGCGTGAAGTACGTGATCTCCGCGAGGAGCACGCCCCAGGGCGTGGCGAGGAAGTGGAAGGGGCCGCTCTCGGCGCCCGTGACGTCGGTCCACAGGCCGTTGGCCATGCCGACCGTGCCGTAGACGAACAGCAGGGCGAGGGTGATCAGGAACGACGGGAAGGAGAGGAAGACGTCGATGGACTTGGCGACCGCCCTGCTGCCGGGGAACGGCACGAAGGCGACGATCACGGCGAGCACGAACCCGAGGACCAGACACCCGGCGGTCGCGGCGAGCGCCAGCCACACGGTCGTGGTGAGCGCGTCCCGGAAGGCCGTGGAGGCGAAGACGTCGGCGTACGCGCCGGGGGCGAGGGACTCCTGCACCACGAGCCCGAGCGGATAGAGGAACACCAGCCCGAGCACGGCCACGGGCGCCGCAGCCCAGAGGGCAGGCCCCGTTGTGCGCATTCGTTTCGCTGGGGCGATGGGGGTCCCCCCGGACGAAGTCTGGGGGAGGGTGGGCACGACGGAACGGCGCCAGAGCGGGCGCCTCCGCCCCGTGCTCGAACCCGCACCGCGAGCGCGGTCCGCTTGCACGACCGCCGGCGACGAGTCACCCATCGGTCACTCCCGCCGCCAGCAACACCCCGTCCTCCGGCGCGAAGTGCACCGTGACCTCGTCCCCGAGCGCCGGCGTCTCCCGAAGCTCCCCCACGTCCGCCTTGAGGCGACGGCCGGCCGCGCCGACCTCCACGTGCAGCCGGTGCGTGGAGCCCCGCCACTGCACCTCGGCGATCCGCCCCCGCAGCGCGTTGGGCCCGTCGCCGAGCCCGACGAGGTGGGGCCGTACGCACAGGGTGGCGGCGGCGCCGGGAAGCACGCCGTCCGTGGCGAGGGTGAGCGCGACGCCGTCGAGGGTGACCCCGCCCTCCCCCACCGTCACCGGCAGCAGATTCGCGTTGCCGACGAACGACGCCGTGAACTCGGTGCGCGGCCGCCGGTACAGGTCCTGCGGGGTCCCGCAGTCCTGGAGCCGCGCCCTGTCCATGACCGCGATCCGGTCGGCCAGCGTCAGCGCCTCCACCTGGTCGTGGGTGACGTACAGGATCGAGACGTCCGGCAGCTCCCGGTGCAGCCGCGCCAGCTCCGCGAGCATGTCCGAGCGCAGCTGCGCGTCGAGCGCGGACAGCGGCTCGTCGAGGAGCAGGACGCCCGGGCGGATCGCGAGCGCCCGCGCGATGGCGACGCGCTGCTGCTGGCCGCCGGAGAGCTCGCGGGGATGGCGCCGGGCGTAGGCGGCCATGCCCGTCATCTCCAGGGCTTCGGCGACCCGCCCGGGTATCTCGGCCTTGGGCGCCTTCTGGGCCTTGAGACCGAAGGCGACGTTGTCCTCGACGCGCATATGCGGGAACAGGGCGTACTGCTGGACGACCATCCCGATCCCGCGCCGGTGCGGCGGCAGGCCGGTGACGTCGCGCTCGCCGATGAGCACCCGTCCCGAGACCGGCTGGACGAACCCGGCGACGGCGCGCAGCGCGGTGGTCTTGCCCGAGCCGGAGGGGCCGAGCAGCGCCATCACCTCGCCCGGCTCGACGCTCAGGTCGAGCGAGTCGAGGACGACGGTGGATCCGTAGGCGACCGAGACGTTCTCGAACCGGATGCCGCCGGCGCTCACCGGTCCGCCTCGGCGATCGGGTCCGGCTCGGCGAGCGAGTCCGCCTCGGCGAGCAGGTCCGGCAGCTCCGCTACCGAGCCCAGCACATGGGTCGCGCCGTGCGCCCGGAGCCGCTGCCCGTCGTGCGCGCCGGTGAGCACGCCGGCGACGACGCCGGCGCCGGAGCGGACCCCGCTGAGCATGTCGTACGAGGTGTCGCCGACGACGGCGACCTGCCGGACGCCGTCCGCCGCGCCGGTGCGCAGGAACGCGGCGAGCACCATGTCCGGGTAGGGCCGTCCGCGCCCGCCCGCGTCGGCGGGGCAGAGCGTGAGGTCGGCCAGGTCCTGCCAGCCGAGCGCGGCGAGGATCGCGTCCTGGGTGGGGCGCGCGAACCCGGTGGTCAGGGCGACGGCACGGCCCTGGGCCTTGAGCTCATCGACGGCCTCGCGGGCGCCGGGGAGCGGCTCGATCCGGCCGCCGTCGACCAGCTCGCCGTATGCCTGCTCGAACGCGGCGTTCGCGGCCTGCGCCCGTGCCTCGTCCTGGAAGAGGTGCCGGAAGACGGAGATCTTCGACTCGCCCATGGTGGCGC
The DNA here is from genome assembly GCF_040681075.1 of Streptomyces sp. NPDC051907. Lineage (NCBI taxonomy): Bacteria > Bacillati > Actinomycetota > Actinomycetes > Kitasatosporales > Streptomycetaceae > Streptomyces > Streptomyces sp. NPDC051907. The sequence goes on from NZ_JBFAYB010000072.1 coordinate 10,168, forward strand.
GCACGTAGTCGATCATCGACTCGGGCGCCTCGCCGAGGCGCTCGGCCGCCGCGGCGAAGGCCTGCTCGACCAGGCCCCCGTCGGCGACGGTCGTCCCGGCCATGTCCAGCACGACGAGTCGTACGGTGGATGCGGTCAATTTCCTCACCAGCCCAGTTCGTTCGCGGTCGTCTCGGCGATGGCGGGCGAGCAGGTCATGCCGCGCCCGCCCGGCCCGGTCACCAGCCACACCCCGTCGCGCACCCGCTGCCGGTGGACGACGCGGGAGGCGTCGGTGCACTGCGCGTACACCCCGGCCCAGCGGCGGCGGATGCGCGGCAGCGGCCGGCCGAGGAAGGACTCGACGACCTCGACGAGGTGCTCGTACGGGTCCTCGACGGTGTCGAAGGCGAAGGGGTGCTCGTACTCGTGGGTGTCGCCGATGGTCAGCCCGCCGTCGAGGCGCTGGACCATCAGCAGCTGCATCTTGTGCGCGGCGGCGGTCGGGGCCTGGGCCTGCGCCGCGTTCAGCGCGTCCAGGGCCTCGCCCGCGTACGCCGGGTAGTAGCGGAAGGAGTCCGCGTCGGCGACGGAGGTGGTCAGCGGCTCCCCGAGCGGGTCGGTCTGCATCATCTGGAGGCGGACGCGGCGCACGGGCAGGTCGGGGGCGAGCTCGCGCACAAGGCCGGAGAGCGCGGCGCCCGGGCACAGGACGACGGCGTCGCCCGTGTGGACGTCGCCGTGGTCGTCGCGGACCGCGCTCTCGCCGATCACCTCGCGGACCTCGCGCCCGCCGAGGTAGCTATAGCGGCCGGAGGCCAGCAGGGCCTCCTTGAGGGCGAGCTGGGCGGGCCGGGGCTCGACGGCCGCGTCCCGCTCGCACCACAGCGCGGCGACGGCGCCGCCCCGCTCGAACGCGCCGCGCAGGGCGGGGTTGATCTGGAGCGCCTCGGCGGGGGCGAGGAGCTTGTAGCCGCGGGCGGCGGCGTCGGGCCTGGCCACGGCCGCCTCGGCGACGGCGAGCTCCAGGTCGTCGCGTACGGGGGTGAGGGAGCCGTTGGCCCGGAAGCCGAGGCCCGGGACGCGCGCCCCGATGGACTCCCACAGCTCGCGGGCGCGCAGCGCGGTCTCCAGCTCCTCTCCGCCGGCGCGCCCGCTGACCCATATCTGACCGAAGTTGCGCAGGCTCGCGCCTCGGGCCTCGCTCTCTCGCTCGATCTGTACGACCTCGTGGCCGCGTTCCACTGCGTGCCAGGCGTGCATGGTTCCCACCACGCCGGCTCCTACGACGATGACTCTCACGACGGCAACGCTCGTGGCGGCGGGTGGCCCTGACCGGTCGGAGCGGCGACGGGAAGGTGAACGGGCGGTCAAACTTGGACCAGACCCGTTATGTTCTCGTGACCTTTCTCGGTGGGGTGTTGCTCGTGGGGTGTTCCGCGTGGGGTGGCGCGTCCCTGGTGGGCCTGGGTCCTCGGGCTCTCAGCCCTGGCGGCCGAGGTGGGCGGTGAAGCTGAAGCGGTCGCCGCGGTAGAGGGTGCGCACCCGCTCCAGCGGCCGGCCGTCGGTGTCCCGCGAGACCCGGTGGATCAGCAGCATGGGCAGGGCCGGCGGAGTGCCGATGAGCAGGGCCTCGCGCGGGGTGGCCAGCACGGTCTCGATCCGCTCGTCCGCGTCGCCGAAGGCGATGCCGAGCCGGTCGTTGAGGTAGGCGTAGAAGGAGGAGTCGGGGTCGAACTCCCCGTCGAGGCGGGGGACGCGGGCGACGGGGACGTACGTGCTCTCCAGCCCGACCCGCTCGTCGTCGGCGAGGAGCACGCGCTCCATGTGCCAGACGGGGTCGCCGCGTTCGGCGCCGATCTCCGCGGCGAGCGCTTCGGAGCAGGGGAGCCGGTCGAGCGAGATGAGGTTGCGGCCGGGCGTGCGGCCCTGGCGGCGCACGCCCTCGGTATAGCTGGCGAGCGAGAGCGGCTGCTCCAGCTTGGGGCCGGCGACGACGGTGCCGCGGCCCTGCCGGCGCAGCCTGCCTTCGAGGAGGAGCTCGCGCAGGGCCTGGCGCACGGTCTCGCGGGAGACTTCGTACCGCACCGCGAGATCGCGCTCGGTGGGCAGCAGCCCTCCCTCGCCCAGCTCCTCCACCAGGACGGAGATACGGGCCTTGACCGCGTAGTACTTGGGGATGCGTCCGTGCTCCGGGATGCCGGAGCGGACGGGGGCGCCGGGCGCCTGGTCGTTCGGGTAGTCCACCAGGGGATGCTCGCAGACCAAGGTGAACGCGATCACCGCCGCCCGGCGCGGTACCGCCGGGCCGCGACGACGAGCGCGCCGCTGCCGAGGAGGGAAGCGCAGGCGAAGAGGACGATACGGAGGAGGGAGTCGGGCCCGGTGGTGGCCAGTTCGTCGAGGGGACGGGCGCTCTCCACAGCGGCGCCGGGGTCCTTTCCGGGCTCGGTCGACGCATCCGTTCCGCCCCCTTCGGCCTCGTCGGCCTCTTCGGTCTCCGAGGCCGCTCCGGTCTCCTTGCGCTCTGCGGCCCCCTCGCTCTCCTTGTCCCGCCCGTCTCGCTCGTCTCTTCCGTCTCTCTCGTCCTTCTCGGCGACGGCGAAGACGTAGTCGTCGGACTCGCCCACCCAGTCGCTGTCGTCGCCCTGGCGCTGGACGATGGCCGCGTTGACGGTGACCTCGCCCGGCACGGCGTCGGCGGAGAGCGCGAGCCGGACCTCGGCGGTGACGACCTTGCGCGCGGGCACGGCGAACCCGGGGAAGCCCGGCGCGTCGAGCACGCCGACGATCTCGTCGTGCGACGTGGCGTCCAGCGCGACGGGCTGCCAGCGCTTGGCGGTCGGGTCGTAGAACTCCAGCTGGAGGTGGGCGGGGGCGAGTCGGGAGTCGCTCGGGACGAAGAGGACCACGGGGTGGATGTTGTGGCAGGTCTCGGCGGTGGTGTTGGCGAGGTCGACCGACCACCGCCGGGAGTCTCCGCCGGGGCTCAGAGCGGCCGGCCCGCCGTGGACGCGGGTCTCGATGGGGAAGCCCGGATCGGAGACCTCTCCGCACCGCGGCTGCCGGTCCTCGGGCTGCCCGGCCCCTCCGGCTTCGCCCGGGCGGGCGGGCGGGGGCGTCGGCTCGGCGTGCGCGGCGAAGGCGGCGGCGGTGGCCACGCCCACGGGAGCGGGGGCGTGGGCCGGGGGGTGGGCAGGGGCGTGGGCTTCCGCGGGGGCGCCGGACAGGTTGGCCGCGGCTGGGGAAGCGGACGCTGACGCTGACGCGAAGGCTCGTTGGGCGGCGGGCTGGTGAGGCGCGGACCCCGAGACGGGCTGCCGAGCGGCGAGCTGGGCGGCGACCGCCGCCGTCGCCGGCCGGTCGGTCACCGGGGCCGCCGAAGCCGACGCGCCCGCCAGTGCGGTCGCGGTGACGCCGATGGCGAGGGCATTGCGCAGTCGCATGCGTGGCCTTTGCTGCTCGCGTGGCGCCGGGGGTCGCCCGGCCGTCATGGGGCCAGACCCTGCCAGGCGCGCGCGGCCCGGCCCGCGCGCCACGAGTCCGTACCGACGAGCAGCTTCGTAATTCCGCCCTATCAGCCTATTTTCGGCCAAATACGGGCCGCGGGGAACGCCACCTCCGCCCGCCCGAACACCGGAGCGAGCACCAGTTGCGCCGCCCCCTCGGCCACGAGGTGCGCGTCGCCGTCCGCCAGGGTCACCGGGACCTCGGAGCGCGCGCCGAGGACGGCGCGCACTCCGCGTACGAAGGGCGCCCCCGCCGCCGTCACCACTCTGCCGCCCAGCAGCACACGGTCGATGTCGAGGAGTCCGACGAGGTTCGCCGCGCCCGCGCCCAGGACGCTCGCCGCGCGGTCGAGGTCCCCCTGGGCGACCGCCGCGAGGCAGAGCGCCTCGATGCAGCCGCGGTTGCCGCACTCGCACGCGGGGCCGTCCAGCTGGATCACCTGGTGCCCGAACTCCCCCGCCCCCGTCCGCGCCCCCCGGTACAGCGCCCCGCCCAGGACGAGCCCGGCGCCCAGGCCCGTGCCGAGATGCAGATACGCGAACGAGTCGCCCGGCCCGCGCAGGGCGAGGCCGAGCGCGGCGGCGTTGGTGTCCTTGTCGAGCACGACGGGCAGCTTGAGCCGCGCCGCGAAGGCGTCGCGCAGGGGGTATCCGTCCCACTGCGGGAACCCGGTGACCCGCTGCGGCACGCCCGCCGCGTGGTCGAGCGGCCCGGGCATCGCCACGCCCACCCCGAGCACCCGCGCCCCCGGCGTCTGGACGCTCTCCGCGAGAAGCGCCTCGACCTGGCTCGCACCTGCCTCGATCACCGTGTCCGCGGGCGCGCCCAGGTCCAGCGGGGCCGTGCGCACCGCGACCCGGGCGCCCGCCAGGTCCAGCAGGACGGCGGTCAGCTCGTCGCGGTCCAGATGCAGCCCGACGGCGTGACCGGCGCCCTGGTCCAGCCGGAGCACGGTACGCGGCTTGCCGCCCGTCGACGCCCGCCGCCCGGCCTCCACGGCGAGGCCCTCCTCCCGCAGCCGCGCGGTGATCTTGCTGACGGCCTGCGGGGTGAGCCCGGTGCGCTCGGCGAGCTCAAGCCGGCTGATGCCGCCCTCGCCCGCGGTGCGCAGAAGGTCGAGCACGAGGGCGGCGTTATGGCTGCGCAGAACGGGCAGATTCGCGCCCTTGCCGGGGGCTTGGGGGGAGGTGGGGGCCTGGCGCGTGGTGGGAGGCTGACCTGCGGCGGGCGTCTGGCGCGTGTGGGGGGTCGGGGCCTGGGCCGAGGCCTTGGGCGCGGCGCTGGGCTCGCCGACGGCGGGGCGCTGGCCCGCAGTTCCGGGCACACTCACGGCGGGACCCTCGCCTGCGGTCCCGCGCATGCTGGCGGCCGGCTGCACACCAGCAGCCCGGCCTTCGCCCGCGGTCCCGCGCACGCCGGCAGCCGGACCCTCGCCTACGGCCGGATCCCCACTCACCGCCCGCCCCTCGCCCGCCGCCCGGCGCTCCGCAGGGGTCCGCCGCGCGTCCGCGCCTTCGCTCGTCCCTCCATCGGTGGTCTTCACCCCGCCATTGTCACCCGCGCTTGCACTTTGGAAACGCCGTTGCTTAAGTGGTCTCCATGACTGGCACCGGGACCCCACTCCGCGTCGCGCTCGTCGGCTACGGCCTGGCGGGCTCCGTCTTCCACGCCCCGCTGATCGCCGCCGCCGAAGGCCTCGCCCTGGACACGGTCGTCACCTCCAACCCGGAGCGCCAGCAGCAGGCCCGCGACGCCTACCCCGGCGTGCGCGTCGCCGTCTCGCCGGACGAGCTGTGGAAGCGGGCCGGCGAACTCGACCTCGTCGTGATCGCCTCGCCGAACAAGACCCACGTGCCGATCGCCGCCGCCGCCCTCGAGGCCGGCCTCTCCGTCGTCGTGGACAAGCCGATCGCGGGCGCCGCGGCCGAGGCGCGCGAGCTGGCCGCCCTCGCCGAGGAGCGCGGACTGCTCCTGTCCGTCTTCCAGAACCGCCGCTGGGACAACGACTTCCTCACCCTCCAGAAGCTGATCGCGGACGGCGAGCTCGGCGACGTACTGCGCTTCGAGTCCCGCTTCGAGCGGTGGCGTCCGCAGCTGAAGGGCGGCTGGCGCGAGTCCGGCGACCCGCAGGAGATCGGCGGCCTGCTGTACGACCTGGGCAGCCATGTCGTCGACCAGGCGCTGACCCTCTTCGGCCCGGTCGCGCTCGTGTACGCGGAGGCCGACGTACGCCGCCCGGGCGCCGAGGCCGACGACGACACCTTCATCGCGCTCACGCATGTGAACGGCGTGCGCTCGCATCTGTACGTCAGCGCCGTCACCGCGCAGCTCGGCCCGCGCTTCAGAGTCCTCGGCTCGAAGGCCGGGTATGTGAAGCACGGCCTCGACCCTCAGGAATCGGCCCTGCGCGAGGGCGAGCTGCCCTCCGCGGACGGCGCGTGGGGCACGGAGCCCGAGTCGCTGTGGGGCCGCGTCGGCGCGGGCGAGTCCCCGCTGACCGGAGGCGGCCGACCTGTCCCCACCCTGCCGGGCGACTACCCTGCGTATTACACGGGCATCGCCGCCGCCCTGCGCGACGGCACGCCCCCGCCCGTCACCGCCCTCGAGGCCGCGGCCGCTCTGGACGTGCTGGAGGCCGCGCGCCGATCCGCCGACGAAGGCGTCGCCGTGGAGGTGTCCGCATGACCGCGCCCCAGCCCTCGCACCAGCCCATGAAGCCCGCGCCCGGCCCGCATCCCGCGCCGGCCGTCCGGCCCTCGCACGTCGCCCACGCCGCGCAGGCGTCGAAGCCCCCACAGTCCGCCGAGCTGGCGCAGCTCACGCCCGACCAGCTGGTCGACGAGCTGTCGGACCAGGAGCGCCGCCTCACTCTGCGCCGGTTCAACCACTCCGACGCGTGGGCGCTCGGCAGCATGCTCGCCGACATGGCGCATCTGCGCCACGCCCCCGTCGCGATCGACATCCGCCGCGGCACGCAGCAGCTCTTCCACTGCGCACTGCCGGGTTCGAGCGCCGACAACGACGCCTGGATCGACCGCAAGCGCCGGGTCGTCGAGCGGTACGGCGAGAGCTCGTTCCTCGTCGGGGCCCGGCACCGGGCCCGGGGCAAGACCTTCGAGGAGTCCTCGCGTCTGGACCCCGACCGGTACGCGGCCCACGGCGGCTCGTTCCCGATCAGGGTCGAGGGAGCCGGGGTCATCGGCTCGGTGACCGTATCGGGCCTGCCACAGGCCGAGGACCACGCGATGGTGGTGGAGGCGCTGGAACGCTTCATAGCCTCCTGATCCGCACCCGGCCAGGCCTGACCCATCAGGTCCTGACACTCGGCGCCGCGCAAACCGTCGGCGCCTCAAAGACCAGGGGCCGCGGGGATATCCCCCGTACTCCCGCGGCCCCTTCCCAAGCCGCATCCCGCAGGCCCCCCGTCTGCGGGATGCGGCGCCCCCTCTCGCGGCTACTTCGCGCTGCCTCGCGCTACTTCCGCGCTACGCGTCCTTGAGCTCCTGGCGCTGCCGCCCGAGCCCCTCGACCTCCACCTCCACCACGTCGCCCGCCCGCAGGAACGGCTTAGGCTCCGGCTGCCCGAGCGCGACGCCCGCCGGCGTCCCGGTGTTGATCACGTCGCCGGGGTGGAGCGTCATGAACTGGCTGACGTACCGCACGACCTCCGCCACCGGGAAGATCTGGTCCGCGGTCCTGCCGTCCTGCTTGAGCTCGCCGTTGACCCACAGCCTCAGGCTCAGCGCCTGCGGGTCCGGCACCTCGTCCGCCGTCACGAGCCAGGGCCCGAGCGGGTTGAAGGTCTCGCAGTTCTTGCCCTTGTCCCAGGTGCCGCCGCGCTCGATCTGGAACTCGCGCTCCGAGACGTCGTGGGAGACGGCGTACCCGGCGACGTACGACAGGGGGTCCTCGTCGTCCTCCACATAGCGGGCCGTACGTCCGACGACCACCGCGAGCTCGACCTCCCAGTCGGTCTTGCGGCTGCGGCGCGGCACCAGCACGGTGTCGTTCGGGCCGACGACCGTGTCCGCCGCCTTGAGGAAGACGACGGGCTCGGCGGGGGTCGGGGCGCCGGTCTCGGCGGCGTGGTCGTGGTAGTTCAGCCCGATGCACACGACTTTGCCGATCCGGGCAAGCGGCGGCCCGACCCGCAGTCCGTCGGCGTCCAGCACGGGCAGCTCGCCGGCGTCGGCGGCGGCCCGTATCCGGGCGAGGGCGGAGGCGTCGGCGAGCAGTTCGCCGTCGACGTCGGCGACGAGGCCGGACAGGTCGCGCAGGGTCGTCCCATCCCGGTCCAGCAGGGCCGGGCGCTCCGCGCCAGCGGCGCCGACTCGCAGCAGCTTCATGGTCTGTCTCCCCTGGTCAGGTGTTGAGCCCGGCGATGGGTAGCGGCCATCGAAGTACGTAGGCTTGGCTGATCCTCCAAGACCTCCGACCACTCCGCAAGACCCCGTTCACAACCTGGACCGTTACGCGGCGGTAGCAAGCGCTCCGGCGACCGGCATGTCCCGGTACAGGAACACGCGCTCCACCGCGCTCCAGGTCGTGGTGGTCACGACGTAGAGCGCGGCGGCGAGCGGCACCACGGCCACGGTGATGAGCGTGGCGAAGGAGAGCAGCGGCATGATCTTGGTCATCGCCCCCATGCCGGGGATGGCCTGCTCCGGCTGCGGAGAGGCGGCCAGCTGCCGCTTCGTCCGCACGTAGTTGAACGTGGCCACCGCGGTGACGATCACGAAGAGGACGACGTACACCGCTCCCGCCCCGCCGAAGACCCCGCCGTGCGCGAGGGCGTCGGTCCAGTTGTCGCCGAGGGGGGCGGCGAAGAGGGTGTGGCCGAGCAGGCTGTTCGGCTCGCCGCCGATCTCGGAGTTGGAGAAGAGGTGGTACATCAGGAAGAACGCGGGCAGCTGGAGCAGGCTGGGCAGGCAGCCGGCGAGCGGCGAGACCTTCTCCTTGGCGTGCAGCTCCAGAAGCGCCTTCTGCATGCGCTCCTGATCCTTGCCGTGCTTCTTGCGCAGCTCCGCGATCTGCGGCGCGAGCCGGACCCGGGCCTTCTGCCCACGGGCGGCGGCGCGGGACAGGGGGTGGACGGCGAGCCGTACGAGCGCGGTGAAGACGATGATCGCGGCGGCGGTCGCGGAGGCGTGGAAGAGGGGCTGGAGCAGGTCGGCGAGCTGCTCGACGAGCGTGGCGAAAACAGACATGGGTGAGCCCTCCGGGGGTCTCGTCGTGCCGGAATGAGAGATGTCGGCAGGACGACCCGCGAGGGGTGTACGAGGAGAAGCGTGCCCCTACGCGGCCGTCAGGAGGGCGCGGCCGGGGGCTCGGGGCCGGGTGCGGCCCTTGGCGTCGGGATCTCGCTGCGGGAGGAACGCGGTGCGCTTCTCGCGGTCGCGGATGGCGGTGCGGATCCGGGTGCGCGGCACGGCGGGCGCGCAGCGGGCGCTGATGACGGCGCAGACGACGAGCGCGGAGCCGGCGGCGGCGGTGGCCGTCGCAGCGAGGGCGACGGCGGCGGCGAGGCTGCCGCCGTCGACGAGGAGGACTTCGACGAGGAGGAGCAGCAGGGCGGCGGGCCGCAGCAGTCGCGTCGTACGACGGATCACGCTGCCCCCTCCTCGCTGTCTCGAACCGCTGTGTCGAAGTCTTCGAAGGTCTTCGAACGGTCAGCCTAGCGCGGCTTCACGGACTTCAGCTTCCCCCATACGACGAGACGGTGCTTGGAGCTGTACTCGGGGGTGCATGTGGTGAGGGTCACGTAGTACCCGGGCTCGTCGTATCCGGCGCCGGGCTTCACGAGGCTGCGCGGGACGCGCTCGATCACTCCGGTGTCGCGGGGCGAGGTCTGCGGCAGGCTCCTGTCGACGGCGTAGACGTAGACCCCCTCCCGCGTCTCGACCTTGATCTCGTCGCCTGCGCGGAGCCGGTCGATGCGGCGGAAGGGCTCGCCGTGGGTGTTGCGATGTCCGGCGAGGGCGAAGTTCCCGGCCTCGCCTGGTTGGGCGGTCTGCGGGTAATGCCCTATATACCCCTTATCAAGGACGCCCTTCTTGGCGATGCCCTGTGCGACGGGGGCGACGACTCCGAGGCGCGGGATGCGCAGGACGGCGTACGCCTGGTCCCAACGGGGGGCGCTCCGCTCCCGACTGGACCGGCCGGGCGGGGACTCGGGGGCGGCGCCGTCGCCGGCGGTCGGCGGCGAGGACGGCGCCGCACCGGCCTCGTCGACCCGCTCGCCGTCCGTCTCGCCGCTCTGCCCGCCCCCGGTCGGAGCGGCCTCCCACTGCCTCTCGAGCGCCTGGACCTTGTCCTGCGCGCCCTGCCTGGCCTGCCGGTTGGTCCACCACAGCTGATGCACGACGAGAAGCAGCACGACGACCCCAAGGGTGACGGCGACCTCGGCCGCGCTCCAGAGCGCGCGGGCGAGCGAGGGGCGCCGCCGCGGGCTCCGCCCTTGGACGACGACCGCGTCGTCCCGACACCGGGTCCGTCCGCTCTCCCGACCCCCGGTCCGTTCGCTCCGCCGGCCCCGGGTCCGGTCACTCCCCCGTTCACGCCTCCGCTCGCGCACGGGCGCACGATAGGGCCTGCCTCTTCAACCCACCAGAGCTCTCCCCTGCGAACCCCCGTACAGCAGTACGGTGTCCACCATGCGCCCCGACACTCCTGCCGATCACACCGCCGAAGCCGAGCGCCTGCTGCGCACCGCCGCGCAGTACCCCGAAGACCACGAGCCGCTGCTCCTGCAGGCCGCGGCCCACCTGGAACTGTCCGGCGACCGCGACCAGGCCTCGACCCTCTACGACCGCCTCCTCGCGTCCACCCCGGAACACCCCCTGCTGATCAAGGCCCTCCAGGCGGCGAACCTCTGGGAGTACGGCCACGAGGCGGAGGCCCGCGCCCTGATCGACGGCATCCGCACCGCGGCTCCGACGGACGCGGCACCGTGGGAGATCGTCGCCGAGACCCTGGAGTCGCACGACGAGCTCGAGGCGTCGCACGAGTGCTTCACGACGGCGGTGACGCTGCTGCTCCCGTCGCCGGACGAGGACGTCCCGTACGCCACGCAGTCCCTCCTCACGGGCCGCCACCGCGTCCGCCGCCTGCTGGCCCTGCCGCACGACGAGTGGGACACCCTGGCGGACGGCGTCCACGCCTCGGACATCCCCCTGGACGAGCTCCACGACCCCAAACGCCTCTGGGCGCTGGGCTCGGACAACCCGGCGGAACTCCAGGCCGAGATCGCCCGCCTCCGCTCGGAACTGGGCTCGTACCGCTCGGCGTTGTCCCGCCCGTTCCCGGTGGCGGTGCTCCACTGGCCGGAGTCCGAACTGGACGAACTGCTGGCCTCGTACCCCGAGCTCGAATCGGAGTACCCGACCCACGCGGCCCATCTGACGGACATCGAGGCCTCGTTGCGCGACCTGGCGTCGACGGGCACGGCCAACCTGGGCATCGTCCCGGCGACGGTCCCCTCGTACGAGGCCTTCGCCGCCTCGGAACAGTCCTCCCCGTCGAACGCGGACCTGCTCCCCCAGTACGCGACAACCCTGGCGGCCAGGGGCCGAGCATCAGCCTGGCCCCCGGCGAGGGGCGCGTCCTGCTGGTGCGGGTCGGGGACGGCGTACCGGGACTGCCACGGGGGGATGGAGGTGAGGTGAGCGCTCAGCGCCCCACGCCGACCAGCCCCGAGGCGACCGCTCCGGCGGACCCATCCCATCCCTGCCCGTCCTGCGCCTGCCAGACGGACGCGATGTCGTGGTCTTCGAGATAGGAGGCGTACACCCCTATGTCCTCGGTGAAGAGACCCAGCAGGCGAGGGAGCGGCATGTCACGCTCGCGATAGAGGAAGTGCCGGTATTCGAGTAGCTGCCCTACCGCCCCACGGACAGCCGAGGTCGGATTCCCCTTGGCCACCACCTTGGCTTCGACGAGCCACTCCTCCCGCCCGGCCCCGGCCGTCGCCCGATGCAGGACGAGGTCCTTGGGGTGGACGCCCACGGTGGTGGGCACGTACCCCCTGTCCGCGACGTACTGACCGAACGCGGCGATCAGGGCCTCGTGCGAGCGCTTCTTGATCTGCTGCCTCGCGGCGATGTTGGCGATGTAGTCGCTGCTGTCCTTGGGGCGGAAGCCGTCCAGGGAGACCGACCCGACGTGACGGTCGCTCGGATACTCCAACTCCATCTCGCGCCCTCGTCCTTCGAGCCACCAAAGCCGCTCGGCAGTCGCGGCGCGCTGGAGGAGGCTCGCCGCCTGGCTCAGGTCGTCGCGGAGCTCCTCCTCCCGGGGCATGTCGGCGATCTCGTAGCGTCGGGCGACGACGCTGCCGGCTTCGTACGTGACGGGCCGCCAACCTGACGCGCCCAGGGCGAGAGGCTGGCGCCAGCCCGTCGCCAGCCTCTCGGGAAGCGCGCCGCGAAGAACTCTCGCCCGATCTCTCAGGTGCGCGCAGAGATCCCTCTTCGCTTGAAATCGCTCCTCCAGAAGCGTCATCCCCTGCTGCAACGTCAGTGTCACAGCCGACAGTTCAGCGCTGAAGAGGTAGGCAAGATACAGCCCCTGCTTCGGATCCTCGGAGACGTCCGGGTCGAACACCCCCACCCAGGGAGTGCTGGTGGCGTTCCCTTGCCCGCCGTACCCGCGCGCGACGAAGCCGGAGGGCAGGGGCAGCTCGTGGTCCCGCCCCACTGCTCGCAGGAGATCCTGCGCGGGGACTCCCCGCGCTGTTCCGGCCGCCTTGTTATACGTCTTGGCCACTTCGCCGAGCAGATCACGTATATCCATGAGGGGACAGTAGTCACTCCCCGTACACCGGTGATCAGACTTCGATCAGAGCGCGCCGCAGGAGGCCACAATCACCACCCACAACAGGACGAACGCTCGTACGATATCCGTCATGCGTAGCCCTGATTGGAACCAGGATGAGCTGTTGCTGATCGGCGCTCGCCTCGTCGAGAACGACTGGCGTCAGCTCCGGGTCTATCAACAGGCCACGCACGAACTGGCCGAGCTGCTCCGCGCGCTCCCCCTCCACGACCCAGCCGCCCGGGATCTCGCGGAGTTCCGGTCGGCGGGCAGCATCAGCCGCAAGAGCGCAGACCTGATCACCAGCCGTCGCGACTACAACGGCGGGGCCACCAAAGGCGGCCAGCTCACCAAACTGGTCACCGAGGCTTTCGTCACTCGGGAAGCCGAGATGCTCCAAGCCGCACGCGCCATCGAGGCGGGCATCGGCTCTGGCCAACTCGTTCAGATCCCGGAACAACCGGACGAGATCGGCGAAGACGGCACGACGGCCCCCGAGGGCCGGCTCCTGGCGCGCTGGGCGATTTCCCGCGAGAGGAACCCGAAGCTACGGAAGCGCAAGATCGACCAAACGCGTAAGCGGGGCCTGCCCCTCCAGTGCGAGGTGTGCGCGTTCCACTTCGAGCGCACCTATGGCGAGCTCGGGCGGGACTACATCGAAGTCCACCACGTGCTCCCCCTCCACATCTCCGGCCCTCGCGAGACCAAGCTCGACGACCTGGCCCTGGTGTGCGCCAACTGCCATCGCATGTGCCACAGAGGCCGTAAAGTCCATGACGGCGCATCGTGGCGCACCCCGGCCGCCGTGCGGGCGCAGATCGAGGAAGCCAAGCGGGCAGGTCCGCCGAGTTAGTCGCCCCGCGGTACACGGCATGGGCGTCAAGCCGCCTCGGCCTCGAAGCGCATCTGTGCCCGCTCCAGGACGGCGTCCGGGTCGCCGCCTTGCGCAGTCAGCCAGTGAAGAAGGTCTGCGATCAGCTCAGTCGCCGAAGTCTCCAGGACGGGGAGGCGACTGAGACTGGGCCCACCCGGGCTGCGGCCGGCCAGCTGATATCCGTCCAGCGCGGCTGTCGCGCGCTGGACGCGGAGGCACTGCCCGGCGCCGTCCAGGGCGAATTCGCACCACACCGCCTTGCCCGTCGCGGTCACGATCGTGCCCCAGTCCGCCGACATGCCTGCCAGCAGATGAAGCCCCCGCCCACACTCGGCTCCGCACTCCTGGTCCACCGCCGTGGGCACAGCGGGGCTCCGATCATGAACCTCCACGCGAAGAGCCCCCTCACTCGGCTCCATGACGAGAGTCGCCACCGCCCCGTCGCCTACGTGCTTGATCACATTCGTCGCGAGCTCAGTGACAGCCAGCTCAACCTCGTCGGCCAGAGCAGGAACGCCCCATTGAGTGAGCTGCTCCCTCACGTAGCGGCGAAGCGCGCACATCCTGGCCGGCTCCGCCTCGAAGGGCAGGACACAACGGATGCGGGACGGGTTGGTGGTCAGTTCCTTGCCGCACATAGCCGCACTCCCTTCTGCGCCGCAGCAGCCTGCGCCCGCCGTATCCGTACGACTGCGCTGCGTAGCGATCCGATGGCGAGTATGGCATTGAGAACTCTCACGATGAAACTTCTCACGTATCTCGATCGGGTGATTCCGTTGGTCGCCTAACTCGCCGTCTGCCTAGCCTTGTTGGCGGCCAGAGGGCTGGCCCACACGCAACGGAAGGTCTCTGCCATGTCAGCGAGGGCCACCACTCGACGCCGCCAACTGGGCGTGACGATGCGCAAGATGCGCGCACGGAAGGGCATGACGCTCGAGGAGGCCGGCCAGCTCGTCGGAATCTCGAAAGCCACGGTCAGTCGCTACGAGACGCAGGAAGGACCTGTGAAGTGGCCGATCGTCGAGGCGCTGTGCCGTGAGTACGGCGCGAGCGAGGCTGAGCGAAAGGCTGTGGTCGCACTCGCCAAGGACGCGAAGCAGCAGGGCTGGTGGAGCTCCTTCGCCGATTCCATCCCCGAGACGATGAACCTGCTTCTCACGCTTGAGGATGAGGCTGTTCGCGAGGACCACTTCAACTGCCTCTACGTGCCCGGCCTCTTGCAGACCCGCAGCTACACGGAGGCCGTGCAGCATGCCTCCGAGATGAGGCTGCCGCCCAAAGAGACCGAGCGCCTCGTAGACATCCGGATGAAGCGCCAAGAGATCCTCACCCGGGCCAAGCCGCTGCACCTCTGGGCGATCCTCGACGAGTCGGTGATCCGTCGGGTCGTCGGCTCGCGCGACGTGATGAGAGAGCAGCTCAGCCATCTGCTCCAAGCCAACGAGTCTCCCGGCGTCACTCTCCAAGTGCTGCCCTTCTCGAAAGGCGCCCACTCGGCGGCCATGGGCAGCTTCGTCATCCTCGGCGGTCCGGAGCCCAGCCTGGATGTCGTCTACGTGGACATCCACCTCGGCTCGCTCTTCATGGAGAAGGAGGCGGAACTGGACCGATACCGGCTTGCGTTCGACTACCTCCGCGCACAAGCGTTGGACATGGCCGCATCCTCAGCCCTGATCGAACGCGTCCGCGAGGAGATGTGATGCAGAGCAGCACCCCTGAGATACCAGCCCGCGCCTGGTTCAAGTCGTCCTACAGTGGGGCAAACACTAGCGAATGTGTCGAGGTCGCCCCCACCGCGCGGATCGTCGCCGTGCGGGATTCCAAGAACCCCCACGGGCCCCGGCTCGCCCTCCCCGCCTCCGCTTGGGGGGACTTCGTCGGGGCCCTTCGGGAGGGGCGGCTGGGCTGAGGGCGATCAACGGGCCCGGCTCCCGCAGTCCCAGCAGGCCGGCGCCCCCGCCCAGGGCCCGGCCGCGCGCCCGAGGGGTGCCGTGGGTCTTGATCAGAGCCTCCGTCACTGTGCGCATACAGGAGACGCGCCCTCTGTCCTGCTCTTCCCCGGCCACAGGGGTGTGAACTCGCTCTTCCGTGCCATCCGACCCACCACGAACGTGATCACTTACCGTCAGCATCTACTCACGATCATCACAACTCGGCCACGAATAGTCCCACTTCTATCAACATCAGCAAACCGGAATGCCATGCTCAGGCCTCTCAGCTCGGACCCGTCGGCTTTGGGGGACACTCATGACCCGGACTTGTACGCATAGACGCACCCTGGTGGCAGCAGCCGGTGTGGCGATGGCCGTACTCGGGGTCGGCGCCTGTGGGTCCGAGACCGCCAAGAGCTCCGAGTCCGCCGCCGGGAAGGCTGGCGCCGGTGCGGCCGGCACGGCCGCGCCGACCGGGCGAGGCGTGCTGGAGCTCGGCAGCGACGAGGAGAGCGCCGGCGCCGGGGAGGCGCTCGTCGTGAAGGTGCTGACCAACGACAACGTCACCCTCGCGGACGGGACCGGCGGGAATGTGCAGATGGTGCTCGACGACGCGGCCTTCAGCGTCGCCGTCGAGACCCAGCCCGCGCACGGGACCGCGACCGTCGACGGGAACACGATCGTCTACAAGTCGACCGCCGGGTACGTCGGCGAGGACAAGTTCACCTACCGCGTGAAGGTGACCACGGGGGAAGCCCTGTCCGAGACCGCCGTCGCGCGCATCACCGTGGCCGCGCCCACGTCGTCGCCGAAGACCGCCACGGAGCCCGACGCCTCGTAGGCGAACTGCGAGCGCCCGGATCCGCTCAGGGCGCGCTGAACACCGCCCTCGAGCCTGCACGACCACAGGCTCGAGGGCTTCTGGCTGATCGCCCAGGGCGACGCCAGCAGGCCAGCGGTCGGCTCGCCCAAGCGCTGGCCCCCTAACAGCGCTCCGCCGCCCCCGGAGACCGCAGCCGCGAGGCGCCGGCCTGGCGCGGCGCGGGCGAGACGTACCGCCGGCTGGACCGGCACGGCGAGGCGGCGGACTTCCACTGCCGGGCAGCCCCGTCCACCGTCGGCTCGCCGACGCCCGCCACGAGTCGCCGGCCCTGGAGGGCCTGGGCGCGGCCGCGCTCGCCGAGGGCGTCGAGGCGGCCGGACGGCACTGGCGGGACGCGCTCAGGCTCCTCGACGGGTACGACGGCCCGCGGCCGCCCCGCCGCCCCGCCGGCCCGCTCGCGGCGGAGGCCCGGTAAGCCTCGCCGCACAATCCGCCGCGCGAGCCGAACGGGAAATCACCGCCGCACACCCCCGACGCATCGGCATGTGCATGATCTGCTCACGCCCGTGATATTCGAGACTTCACCCCTCGGTGAATTCCTCCGCCGATTATGAAGGATTCATTAATTCCACTTGCCGGTGTTCTTACGCGGCTCTCACATCACGCCTTACACCGTCGTCACACCGTCTTCTTGACGAGCTTTCCGTCCGCCGCCACCACGAACCACTCGCCGTCCAGGCCCTGTCCGTTCACGTCCCCCGGCGTCGCGTCGCCGACGTAGTAGTACAGCGGCCAGTCCCCGTACGTCGCCTGCTCCGCGCCCTCGCCCAGCTTCGTCTCCTTCAGGAGGGAGGCCTTCGAGCCCGGGCCCGCCTTCACGTCCTTCGAGGAGGTGAGCGCCGGCCAGACCGCGATGCAGTCGGCGTCGCAGTTGCTCGCGCCGGGCTTGTCCTTGGTGAATCCGTAGAGCGTACGGCCGGAGTCGTCGACCAGGATCGTGCCGAGCTCCGAGTCCGCCGTCTTGATCGAGACCGTCTTCGCGGGCTTCGCCGGCTTCGCCGCCCCGCCCTCGGAGGCGGCGCCGTGGTCGGCCGCGCCGCCTCCGCAGGCCGCCAGGGTCAGCAGGGCCAGGGACGTCAGCGGTGCGGCGAGAAGAGCTTTCCTGCGGGTGCTGTTCATGGTCGTTCCCCCGGTTCGTTGTGAGTGAGTGGGTACGCAGAGTGGTACGACGTCAACTGACCGACAGTTCAACTGAATTCGCGATTATTTTCTTTGAACCGGGCGACTGGCGAATGCGTACTCCATCGCGACCGGCCCCGAACGGAGTCGGCCTCAACGGGAGGACAGAAACAGTGCAGAAGCGTTATCTCGCCGTTACCGGCAGCGTAATTGTTCTCAGTGTTGCGGGTGTTTCCGGAGTTAATCCGGCTGTGGCGCACGAGGGGCACGGTGGACACGAGGCGCATGGGGCGAGCACCTCCAGCCGCGACACCTCCGCCACGTTCACCAAGCCCTCCTCCGGGCGCGCCCTCACCTTCGCCGCGGAGCTGTCCGGCGCCAACGAGGTGCCCGTCGACGGCGGGCCCGCGGTCAACGACCCGGACGGCAAGGCCGTCGCCCTCGTCAAGGTCAAGGGCGACCGTGTGACCTTCGCCCTCCGGTGGCACGGGTTCACGCCCAGCCTCGGGCACATCCACCAGGGCGCCGCCGGGCAGAACGGGGCGGTCAAGGTGCCCCTCTTCGGGACCGCCATGCCCGACACCGTGCACTCCGCCGCCGGGCAGGTCGCCGTCACCGACGCCGCCCTCGCCAAGAGCATCCGCACGGACCCGGCCGGCTTCTACGTCAACCTCCACAGCGCCGAGTTCCCCGGCGGCGCCGTGCGCGGACAGCTCAAGCCCCTCCACAAGCCCGTGAACCCGCTCGACGTCATCAAGGGCGGCAAGCTGCGGGCCCTGTCCAACGGGGACCAGGAAGTGCCCAAGGACGACGCCTCGAAGGTCGGCGACCCCGACGGGCACGCCGTGACCTTCCTGCACCCCAAGGGCAGCGCCGTCGACTACTCCCTCGCCTGGATCGACATCAAGAGCCCGTCGAAGGGCCACATCCACAAGGGCCGGTTCGGCAAGAACGGCGACGTCGTCTTCGACTTCTTCAACCGGCCGGTGCCGGAGGGGATCTTCGCCGTCTCGGGGCGGCTGGAGGGCCAGAACCCGGACGTCGTCAAGCGCGTCCGCGACAACCCCCGCAACTACTACTCCAACATCCACACCGCCGAGTTCCCCGACGGCGCGGTCCGAGGGCAGCTCTTCCACTGACCCCGGACCCGGGCGACCGGAGCCGAGCGGGCCCATTGCGGGAGGCGCCGGCAGGGCACGGACAGATATTCGACTGAACAGCGCCGAAGTCCAGTACGTACCTCACTGCACCTCCCCAAGGTGGCTGGGCGCGTGACCGTCAGGCAGGGACCGGTCGCGCGCCCGGCGTATGTCACCCGCCCAGCGCGTGCACCACCCGCCCGGCGTATGTCACCCGCCCAGCGCGTGCGCCACCGTGTAGATCAGCAGACCCGCCAGCGCTCCGACCACCGTGCCGTTGATCCGGATGAACTGCAGGTCCCTGCCGATGTGCGCCTCGATCTTGCGCGAGGTGTGCTCCGCGTCCCAGCTCGCCACCGTGTCGGAGATCAGCGAGGTGATCTCGGCGCGGTACGTCGTCACCACGTACACCGCCGCGTCCTCCACCCAGCCCTCGACCTTCGCCTGGAGCCGGCCGTCCGTCGCCAGGCGCCCGCCCAGCGAGAGCAGCGAGGAGCGCGCCCGCAGACGCAGTTCGCTGCGGTCGTCCTCCGCCGCGGAGATGATCATGGTGCGTACGGAGGACCAGACCGACGCGATCACGTCCTGCACCTCGGAGCGCGACAGCAGCTCGGACTTCATCCGCTCCACCCGCGCCCGGGTGTCCGTGTCCGACTGGAGGTCGGAGGCGAAGTCCGTCAGGAAGCGGTCGATCGCGCCGCGCGCCGGGTGGCCCGGCATGTCCCGCATCTCGGTGACGAAGCGCAGCAGCTCCTTGTAGACGCGCTCGCCGACCTTGCGGTCCACGAAGCGCGGGGTCCAGCCGGGGGCGCCGCCCTCGACCGCGACCATCACGGAGTCGGCGTGCAGGACCAGCCAGTCGTACGCGCGGGCGCAGATCAGGTCGACGGCCCGGTGGTGCGCGCCGTCGGCGACGACCTTCTCCAGGGTCTTGCCTATGCCCGGGGCGATCTCGGCGCTGTTCGCGCGGCGCGTGATCGCCTCGCCGACGACGGCCTGGACGTCGGAGTCGCGCAGCACGGTCAGCGCGCCGCGCAGGGCCGTGGAGAGCTCGGCCGTCACCCGATCGGCGTGCGCGGGCTCCGCGAGCCAGGCGCCGAGGCGGCCGCCGATGCCGAGGGCGTGCAGCCGGGTGCGTACGACGTCGCCGGAGAGGAAGTTCTCGCCGACGAAGTGGCCGAGCGAGGCTCCGAGCTGGTCTTTCTTGTTCGGGATGATCGCCGTGTGCGGGATGGGCAGGCC
The DNA here is from genome assembly GCF_040681075.1 of Streptomyces sp. NPDC051907. Lineage (NCBI taxonomy): Bacteria > Bacillati > Actinomycetota > Actinomycetes > Kitasatosporales > Streptomycetaceae > Streptomyces > Streptomyces sp. NPDC051907. The sequence goes on from NZ_JBFAYB010000072.1 coordinate 29,656, forward strand.
CAGCGGGTGGCGGAAGAGGGCCGTGACCGCGAACCAGTCGGCCAGCGCGCCCACCATGCCCGCCTCCGCCGCGGCGGCCACATAGCCCGCCCAGGGCCCGGCCCCGGAGTTCTTCGCCCAGGTGGCGAGTACGAAGATCAGCGCGACGAGCAGCAGCAGCCCGGTCGCCGTCGCCTTCATCCGGCGTACGCCGCGCTGCTTCTCCGCGTCCGCCTCGGTGTACGCGAACGACGGCAGCGGCAGGCCCGTGCGCCCCGCGGGCGCGACGGCCTGCGCCTCGCCCCCGCCGATCTGGTCGGCTTCTGTACGTTTCATCCGCTCCACCCGTCCGCGCGGCCCTCGTACGCACCCGTACGCATTGTCTGCTCTTCTCCGCCTATCTGATGCGCCTACCTGATGTGCCTACCTGAGGTACTCCTGGGCCGCACATCGAGTTCCCGCGGCATGCCGGATGATGTGTGCATGAACAAGCGCCACGGGTACGCGACCCTCGCGGCCCTCACGGCTGTAGTGGTCCTCATCTGCTGCGCCATATATCTCGGAGTCGGGGCCGCTCAGGGCCGTACCGCCGTCCGCACGCCCGAAGCCGCCGCCCCCGCATGGGTGGGGACCTGGGCCGCTTCCCCCGCGACAGCCGTCGCCGACAGCCGGCGGGGGCGGACGTATCCCGCCGGGCAGTCCGTACGGAATGTCGTGCACACCAGCATCGGCGGCACGGCCGCCCGCATCACCGTCACCAACCTCCTCGGCGCCGAGCAGCTCAAGATCGCCCAGGTCTCGCTCGCCCTCCGCGCGGACCACGGCTCCGCCGCCGTGCCGGGCACGCTGCGCCGGGTCACGTTCGGCGGGGCAGGCTCGGTCGTCGTCGCCCCCGGCGCGCAGCGGCTCAGCGACCCGGTCGCGCTCCAGGTCCCGCACGACGGCGACCTGCTGGTCACGATCCACACCCCGGGCCCCGGCGGCCCGGTCACCAGCCACCCGCAGGCGCGCCAGACCTCCTACCTCGCCGTCGGCGACCGTACGCAGGACGTGCGCGGGGACGCCTACACCCGGCAGACCCCCTCCTGGCACCACCTGGCCTCCGTCGACGTGCTGACCCCGGACGCGCGCGGCGCGGTCGTCGCCATCGGCGACTCGATCACCGACGGGGTCACCTCGACCTCCGACGCCAACGTCCGCTGGCCCGACGTGCTCGCCGACCGGCTGGGAGGCCGCTACGGAGTCCTCAACCAGGGCATCAGCGGCAACCGTCTGCTGACGTACGGCCGCGGCCCCAGCACCCTCGCCCGCTTCGAGCGCGATGTGCTCGACCAGTCGGGCGTCAGCACCGTCATCGTCGCCATCGGCATAAACGACCTGCTGCGCTCGCCGTACGGCCCCACCGCCGACCGGATCACCGCCGGGCTCGCCGACCTCTCCCGCCGGGCGCACGCGCGCGGCCTGCGCGTCGTGGGCACGACGCTGCTGCCGTGCGGCGGCCATTACCTGTGCACCCCGGCCGTCGACGCCGCCCGGATCCAGGTCAACTCCGCCGTCCGCAAGGGCCGGATCTTCGACGCGGTCGTCGACTTCGACCGGGCGCTGCGCGATCCGTACTCGCCGTACCGGATGCGCCCGGCGTACGACTCCGGGGACCATCTGCACCCCAGCGACGCCGGCTATCTGCGGATGGGCCGGGCTGTGGACCTGGCTCAGCTCTGAGCGAGGGCGCTCGCTACTCTCCTCGGATGCGCATGCGCGAATGGTTCAGGCAGGCTTCCCCCCGGCGGCGGATCGCGGCCGTGGCGCTGCCGACGGCGGTCGTGGTCGCCGCGGCCGGCACGGCGGTCGCGCTGAGCGGCGGCGAGGCGGAGAAGCCCTGCTGGAAGGTCCCTTCGACGACGGCGGCCCTCGCCGACGACCCCGCGGCGGCGACCAAGGCCCTCGACCCGGGCGACGACCTGTCCCGGTACGACGTCATGGACGAGCTGCTGAGCGAGGAGCATCTGCGCGCCTGCGACGGGCAGGGAGCGATCCTCGGCAAGGTCGTCCTGGGCGCCTCCGTCGGCGGACCGGGCGGGCCGCACACCTTGGCGCAGGCGCGGACCGCGTACGCGGCCGCCGCCGCGCTGTCGGAGGGCAGCGAGCCGCTGCCCGACGGGATGAGCCCGTACATCGCGCGGTTGACGGCCGAGTACATCGTCGACGTGCAGCGCAGCTGGTTCGCCAACCCGAGCCGGCGGGACTTCGTCAGGCCCGCCGGGACGTACGAGGAGAGCAAGGAGTGGGCGGGCGAGTTCCCCGACCGCCGCGACGCCACGGCCGCGTTCAGCGTCGACAGCTACGAGGCCGACACCGATGTGTCGTTCAAGCGGATCGTCGAGCGGGCGGCGGGCGACCCGGAGGCGTTCGCCGTGCTGTACGACGCCTACCGCGCCTACTTCGCGTACTACCTGGAGCGGCTGGACGGCAAGGGCGAGGTGCCCTCCCTGCGCGACGCGAAGTACGACACGTCGGGCACGGCCGACCTCGACCTGGGCGGCGCGGCAAGGAGCATCGGCACGCTGATGCAGCTGCGCGCGAACGGCGTGCAGGACGGCACGATCCACGACGCGGCCGCCTTCGACCAGTCGGTGTGGAAGCACAGCAGGGGCTCGTTCCCGACGGCGGCCCGGCAGGTCGCCGACGCGCCGCCGATGGGCGAGATCGCCGCGCGGGCGGCGGGAGTCGGCGCGAAGGCGCCGGCCGCGACCCTGCTGGACGGCAGGCGCCAGCTGTACGCCGCGCTGGAGAAGTGGGGCGAGGAGCGCGGGATCACGGCGGGCCGGGTGGCCGAACTGCGCCTCAGGATCGACGAGTCGTTCGTCAACGGGATGCGGGAAGCGATCTGAGGCGGCGTGGCGCCCGGGGCGCCGCGCTGGGCGGGCCTCGGGCGCGCGGAGCGGGCTCGCCGACCGCTTCTACCGCTTCGGCTCGGCTGCCGCTTCTACCGCTTCCGCTCGACTACGGCTTCCACAGCTTCGGCTCGACGACGGCTTCTACCGCTTCGGCAGGGGAAGTTCCCGGCCGGGCAGGGCGAGGTCCGTGCAGCCGCGCCGCTCCGTCTGGTCCTTCGCGAAGGCGGTGAGCAGGGCCCGCAGCTGCGGTCCCTTGATCCCGGGCGCCTCACGCGAGGACGCCTCGAAGTTGACGGCCTCTCCGTCGCAACGGGCCTTCGCGCGGCCCCACTCGGCGGTGAGCAGCGGCCGCGTGTACCAGCCGTCCTCCTCGCTGTGCGCCCGGTCGCGGGCGGCCTCGCCGAAGGCGACCTCGCTCCAGTCGCCGTGCCAGGCGTTGAGGACCAGCGTCGGCTGCCGGCGGCCGGGGCCGGTGGACTCCTCGCCGGACGCGCGGAAGAGCTCGCAGCGGCTGAGGGGCGCCGCGTCGCCGCCGACGACGCCCAGCGTCCACTGCGCGTCCTTCGGCAGCTTCGCGGAGGCCAGCCAGGCGCAGGGGGTGTTTGCCGCGGCCGAGAGCGGTACCGGCTTGGGCTCCGCGGGCAGCACGTGGGCCGGGGCCTTCAGCGGCTCCGCCCCGCAGCCCAGCTCGTCGGAGGAGCGGTTGGTCAGGGCGACGGCGGTCCGCAGGAGGGCGTCGGGCGACTTCTCCGGGGCCGCGCCGGAGGCGGTCGTCCGCACGAGCATGCGCCGCGGCCGGCCCTCCGCGTCCTCGCCGAGGTCCGGACAGGTCCGCAGCAGCAGAAGCGCGCCGTTGTCGCTGGTGAACCCGGGCAGGCCCGTCGGCAGCCCGCCGACGGACAGGCCGGTCCCCCGGGAGACGGCCCTGCGCATCATGAGGTCCTGGCTGTCCCGGTTGGTGTAGGCGACCGCGGTGACGCCCTTGCGGGAGCGGCTGTCGCCGTAGAACAGCTGGCAGGTGTACTGGCCGATCTCCTTGCTGAGGTACTCGTAGTCGGAGGACAGCCGCTCGTCGTCCGGCGCCAGCTCGTCGACGGCCTCCGCGGGTACGGCGCCGCCGCAGGCTTCGCGCGCCAGCCACCACTCCTCGGCGTACGGCTTCGCGAAGTAGCCGACCGCGGCCAGCACCACGGCGGCTATCAGGCCCACCTTGACCCACCGGCGCGACATCCCGCCCCCAGACGCTCGGAATCAACGACCGGGGGGACACTACCGGCCTCAGTCGAGCTCCTTGCGGTCGCCCTTCTGGTCGCCCTTGTCCAGCCTGATCCGCGCCTCGTTCTCCAGCCGGATCCGCTCGCGCTCCGCCTTGAGGCGCTGCTTCTCCGCCTTGGTGCGCTTGCGCTCCACGCCCACGCCGCCCATCAGCGCGAAGCCGCTGACGATCACGCGCGGGGCGGCCGGGTCCGGGCCCTCGTCGTCCCCGTCGCCCGACTCGCCGAAGCCGCCCATGAAGCCGATGCCCCTGACCTCGACGTTCAGATCGGGCGGTACGACGATGTGGACCCCGCCCATGATCGAGAAGCAGCGGATCACGGTCTCGCGGTCCTCGAAGCGGGCCTCGCGCAGATCCAGCTCGCCGCCGCCCATCAGCGTGAACGTGGTGAACCTGCGGCCGACGGTCCACACGCCCTTGCGCCCGAAACCGCCCCAGACGGCGAACGCGCCCTTGGAGGTCGCCGGTCCGCCCACGCGCCGCGCCCAGTTCCCGCGCTCCGGGGCGGCGGACGGGGCCGGCGTCAGCACGGCGCCGGTCGGGGGCAGGTCACGCACCAGCGGCTCGAGGTCGCCGTGCGTGCGCGCCTTGTAGGCGGCGTCCAGACGCTGCTCGAACTCGTCCATGTCGAGCCGCCCCTCCGCCACGGCCTCACGCAGCCGCTCGGCCACCCGTTCCCGCTCGGCGTCGGAAGCCCGCATCTCAGGGAGTTCGCTCGTCATATCAGCAGACTAGTCAGGTCGGGCGCTCCCGACAGCGTGAGAGGGCGAGTCGAATAGATCTTTCCGGAGATCTTCCCGGAGATCTCGCCGAGGCCCGGGAAGCGGTCCGGGACGAGGCTCGGAGGCGGTCCGGAGGCGGTCCGGAGGCGGTCCGGAGGCGGTCCGGCGGGCTGCCGCTCTCGCCGGGATCAACGGCGATACCAGCGGCGAACTGCTCGAACGAATGGACGCCGACGCCATGGCGCGCGACCCCGTCGCGGCCGGCGGTCCTGTACGGAGCCGACGACCTCAGGGACGCCCCTTCCCTGCGCGGGCGCCGCAAGAGCCTAGGCGCGATCGTCGACCGCCTCAAGTCCCGTACGGATGCCCGCATCACCCCCGCCGTCCCTCCCGCCCCTTCCCTCCCCACCACCGCTCGGCGAGCACCCGACCGCGGAGAACAACCGGGCGCCGCCGCCTTGCCGTACGCGGACGGCCGGTCGCCCGCAGCAACGGGCTCGCCGCGTCCAGTTGCCCGGCTGCCGGATCCGGAGTATGACGCCCCGAAAAGTGCAGTATGGGTGCCATGAGCGATGATCCGCAGCAGCCGGGCTGGACGCCCAGGGACGCGACCGACGTCGGCCCCGAGCCCGCGCCCGGCACGGAGGGGAACGGCCGCAAGGCCCGCCCCAGGCGCACCGGCTGGCGTCGCGCCTTCCCCACCTGGCGCATGGTGCTCGGCGGCCTCCTGCTCATCGCTCTGCTGCTGATCGGCGGCTTCGTCGCCGGATACACCATCGTCGACATTCCGCCCGCCAACGCCGCCGCGACCGCCCAGTCCAACGTCTACCTCTACGAGGACGGCACCCAGATCGCCCGCGACGGCGAGGTCAACCGGGAGAACATCTCGCTGGCGCAGGTGCCCCTGACGGTTCAGCGAGCCGTACTCGCCGCCGAGGACCGGGACTTCTACTCCGAGAGCGCCGTCGACCCCAAGGCGATGGTCCGCGCCGCCTGGAACACCCTGACCGGCAAGGGCAAGCAGTCCGGCTCCACGATCACCCAGCAGTACGTCAAGAACTACTACCTGGGCCAGGAACAGACCGTCTCGCGGAAGGTGAAGGAGTTCTTCATCGCCGTGAAGCTCGGCCGCGAGGAGAGCAAGAGCGAGATCCTCCAGGGCTACCTCAACACCAGCTACTTCGGGCGCAACGCGTACGGCGTCCAGGCCGCCGCGCAGGGGTACTACGGCAAGGACGTCGAGGAGCTCGACACCGCCGAGGGCGCGTACCTCGCCTCGCTCCTCAACGCGCCGAGCGCGTACGACGTCGCCACCCACCCGGAGAACCGGGCCGCCGCGCTGGCCCGCTGGAACTACGTCCTGGACGGCATGGTCAAGGAACAGTGGCTCAGCCCGTCCGAGCGCGCCAGGACGACCTTCCCCATGCCGCACCGGGCGAAGCCCGCGACCGGCCTGTCGGGGCAGCGCGGCTATATCGTGCAGGCCGTCGAGGACTATCTCACCGGCCACGACGTCCTCGACGAGAACACCCTGGCCGCGGGCGGCTACCGGATCACCACCACCCTGCAGAAGCCGAAGCAGGACGCCTTCGCCGAGGCCGTCGACGACCAGGTGATGTCACAGCTGGACGCCGACAATCCCGCCGACCGCAATGTGCGCGTCGGCGGCGCGTCCATCGAGACGGCCACCGGCGAGGTCGTGGCGATGTACGGCGGGGTCGACTACACCAAGCAGTACGTCAACAACGCGACCCGCCGCGACTACCAAGTCGGCTCCACCTTCAAGCCGTTCGTCTTCACCTCCGCCGTCGAGAACGGCTCGACCACCCAGGAGGGCGAGCCGATCACGCCCAACACGTACTACGACGGGAACGACCAGCGCCCGGTCCAGGGCTGGCCGGGCAGGCCGTACGCCCCCGAGAACGAGGACCGCGTCTCGTACGGGCACATCACCGTCCGCACCGCCACCGACAAGTCGGTCAACTCGGTGTACGCGCAGATGGCCGTCGACGTGGGTCCCGCCAAGGTCGAGCAGACGGCGATCGACCTCGGCCTGCCGCCGGGCACCCCGGACCTGAGCCCGACCCCGTCCATCGCGCTGGGCCCGGCCACCGCCAGCGTCCTGGACATGGCCGAGGCGTACGCGACCCTCGCCAACCACGGCCGGCACGGGACGTACACGCTGGTCAAGAAGGTCAGCAAGGACGGCGTGGACGTCACGCTGCCCAGCGCGGACGCCCAGCAGGTCGTCAGCCGGGAGGCCGCCGACACGACGACGTCGATCCTGCGGAGCGTGGTCGAGGGCGGCACGGGCGCCGAGGCGCAGTCGGCGGGCCGCCCGGCGGCGGGGAAGACCGGCACGGCGGAGGAGGACAAGGCGGCCTGGTTCGCCGGGTACACGCCCGAGCTGGCGACGGTGGTCGCGGTGATGGGCCAGGACCCGGCCACGGGGGCGCAGAAGCCGCTGTACGGGGCGCTGGGCCTGCCGCGGATCAACGGCGGGGGCGCGCCGGCGAAGATCTGGGGGCAGTTCACGGCCGCCGCGCTGGAGGGCACGGAGGTCAACGACTTCGATCTGGAGCTTCAGGAGGGGGCGGAGGAGGAACTGCCCCCGTTCGAGCCGACGGAGCCCACGGAGCCGACCGAGCCGGACACCCCGGGGCGCACACAGGGGCAGACGGAGGGCCAGACCCCAGGCCAGACCGAGGGCCAGAGCCAAGGGCAGAGCCAGGGCCAGACCGAGGGCCAGACGCAGGGGCAGAACCAAGGCCAGAGCCAAGGTCAGAACCAGGGGCAGAGTCAGGGCCAGAACCAGGGGCAGACCAACGGCGGCGCCACCGGAGGCCAGGCCGACGGCGGCACGACGACCGGCGGCGGCCCGACCAGCCAAGGCGCGGACTCCACAGGGGCGACGACGGGCGGACCCGGCCCGGCGGGCGGCCTGCTCACGGGCGGCATGACGGGCGAGAGGCCCCCGCGGGCCGAGTGAGGCGCGGGCCCAGTGAGGCGGCGATCGGCGGGCCGGCCCGCGAGCCGGCCCGCCCCGCCGGCTCAGTGGCCGGACGTCGCCTTCAGGCCCACCACCGCGACCAGCAGCAGGGCGACGAAGAAGATCCGGGCGGCGGTCGCCGGCTCGTTCAGCACGAGCATGCCCACCACCGCCGCGCCGGCCGCGCCGATGCCGACCCAGACGCCGTAGGCGGTGCCGATCGGCAGGGTCTTCGCGGCGTGCGAGAGCAGCAGCATGCTGGCGACGATCCCGAGACCGGTGAACACGCTGGGCCACAGGCGGGTGAATCCCTCGGTGAACTTCATCCCGATCGACCAGCCGACTTCGAGCAGACCGGCGACGACGAGCAGAACCCAGGCCATGACAGGCACCTCCGAGACGCGGAACTACAGCGGGGTGCGTCGTCTTTGCATAACCCGGTACGACGCGTCTCGTCGGGGATGGCTCCACGATAGCAAGCGTGCCGGCCCAGGGCGTGCGAAGAGGGCTGGCGACCTCCGTCACCAGCCCTCTCACCTGCGCTTTTCTTACGCTGACCGGTACTGCGGATCTCGGTGCTACAGATACAGCCCGGTGGAGTCCTCGGAGCCCTGGAAGCGGTCCGCGGCGACCGCGTGCAGATCGCGCTCGCGCATCAGGACGTACGCCACGCCCCGCACCTCGACCTCGGCGCGGTCCTCGGGGTCGTACAGCACCCGGTCCCCCGGCTCCACGGTCCGCACGTTCTGCCCGACCGCGACCACCTCGGCCCAGGCGAGCCGCCGGCCCACGGCCGCGGTCGCCGGGATGACGATGCCGCCGGTGGAGCGCCGCTCGCCCTCCGGGATGTCGGTGCGCACGAGCACACGGTCGTGCAGCATCCGGATGGGGAGCTTGTCGTGCTGGGTGCTTTGGTCATGGCTGTTGGCGCTCACGCGTCGAACCTACCTGCCCGAGGGCGATCTGTACGCCGCCGGGTCACCCCCGGCGCCTGCGCGCCGACATGGCGAGCAGGCCCACCAGGCCCGCGACCATCAGCGCCACCGGCACCACCCGCTCCAAGCGCGGTGCGCCGTCCTCGCGCACGAACTGCGCCTTGACGTCGGACACCGCCCGGTTCACCGCGACGACCGCGCGGCCGGCCGTGTGGTCCACGGTCGAGGCGATCTTGGCCTTCGCGTCGCCGATGACGGTCTTGGGGTGTACCCGCACGCCGATCTCGTCGAGCGTCTCGGCAAGCTGCTCGCGCCTGCGGACGATGTCCGCCTCGATCTGCGCAGGGGTCCTGGCATCCGACACCGCGCTGCCTCCGTGGTCGTGTCCGGTAGTCCTTCCTCGACAGTCTGTCAGCTCGACGCCCGGCGCACCCCACGGCACCCCTATTACGCTCGGTGCCGTACGTCCGTACCCCCTGAGGAGAACCGAGAATGAGCGAGCGACTCCAGCCCGGCGACACGGCACCCGCCTTCACCCTGCCCGACGCGGACGGCAACGACGTCTCGCTCGCGGACCACAAGGGCCGGAAGGTGATCGTGTACTTCTACCCGGCCGCCCTCACGCCCGGCTGCACCAAGCAGGCCTGCGACTTCACCGACAACCTGGAGCTGCTGGCCGGCGCGGGCTACGACGTGATCGGCGTGTCCCCGGACAAGCCGGAGAAGCTGGCGAAGTTCCGCGAGAAGGAGAGCCTGAAGGTCACACTGGTCGGCGACCCTTCGAAGGCCGTCCTCGAGGCGTACGGCGCGTTCGGCGAGAAGAAGCTGTACGGCAAGACGGTGACGGGCGTGATCCGCTCGACGGTGGTCGTGGACGAGGAGGGCAAGGTCGAGCGCGCCCTCTACAACGTGAAGGCGACCGGCCATGTCGCCAAGATCATCAAGGACCTCGGCATCTGAGGTCCGTCGCCCGGCCAGTACGATGGCCGGGCGACTCGCGGTCGTGGTGGAACTGGCAGTCACGCTGGGTTTAGGTCCCAGTGGGGTAACTCCCGTGAGGGTTCGAGTCCCTCCGACCGCACTCATCGACTCCGGGCGTCAGCCCAGGAGTTCGCGTACGACCGGGACGAGGGCGCGGAACGCCTTGCCCCGATGGCTGATCGCGTTCTTCTCCTGCGGGGTCAGCTCCGCGCAGGTGCGGAGCTCGCCCTCCGGCTGGAGGATCGGGTCGTAGCCGAAGCCGCCCGTGCCCGTGGGCGCGTGGCGCAGCGTGCCGGGCAGCCGGCCCTCCACCACCCGCTCCGTGCCGTCGGGCAGGGCGAGGGCCGCCGCGCACCTGAAGTGGGCGCCGCGGTGGGCTTCGTCGATGTCGCCCAACTGGGCGAGCAGCAGGTTCAGATTGGCGGTGTCGTCGCCGTGCCGGCCGGCCCAGCGGGCGGAGAAGATGCCGGGCGCGCCGCCGAGGACGTCGACGCAGAGGCCGGAGTCGTCGGCGACGGCGGGCAGCCCGGTGGCCTGGGCCAGGGCGTGGGCCTTGAGGAGCGCGTTCTCGGCGAAGGTGACGCCGGTCTCCTTGACGTCGGGGACGTCGGGATAGGCGTCCGCGCCGACGAGGTCGTGGGGCAGGCCCGCGTCGGCGAGGATGGCCCTGAGTTCGGTGACTTTCCCGGCGTTGCGGGTGGCGAGGATCAGACGGGTCATGCCATCGATTATCCGGGCGCGGGGAGTGCGGCGTGTGCGGCCGTGTGCAGCCGTCCAGGCGTGCGGACGCCGGCTGGCCGGAGGACGGCGGCCAGCCGGTCGTGCGGACCGTGACGGGCGACTGGCGACCAGTCCGGCGTACGGGCTGTGGCTAGCCCGGCGTGTGGACCGTGGCCGGCAACTAGCCCGGCGTGCAGACCTTGCCGATCTCGGTGGCGGCGTCGGTGACGGGCTTGATGTCCGGGGTGCTGTCGCCGCTCTCGATCGACTTGCGGACGTTGTCGACGCCGGCGTTGAGGTCGTCGACGGCCTTGTCCAGGTCGGCGTTGTCGGTCTTGTCGCCGAGGCTCTTGAGTTCCCTGTCGATGTCGTCGAGGGCCTCGCGGGCCTTCGTCGGGTCGTCGGCGGCGCTGGAGACGGCCTGCTGGAGCTTGTCGACGCTGGTGGCGATCGCGTCGGCGGTCTCGACGCAGTCGAGGGCCTTGTCTACGGCGTCGTCGATGGCGCTGCAGCCCACCGTGATCGGTATGACCAGGGCGGCGGCGGCGAACGTGGTAGCGATGCGGCGGCGCGCAAGCATGGAACGGTCCTCCTGGATACGGACGGGCGCACGGTTCGGCCCGTGCGCCCGTGCCTCTAACGACGCCCGCGGGGCGTTCTTGGTTGCTCTTCTACCCTTCGAGTGTCCGCTCCAGAGCGGACGCCTGGAGCGCGGCGAGGTCGGCGCAGCCGCCGGTGGCGAGGTCGAGGAGCGCGTTGAGCTCCTTGCGGTCGAAGGGCTCGGCCTCGGCGGTGCCCTGGACCTCGACGAAGCGGCCGTCGCCGGTGCAGACGACGTTCATGTCGGTCTCGGCGCGGACGTCCTCCTCGTAGCAGAGGTCGAGCAGCGGGGTGCCGTCGACGATGCCGACGGACACGGCGGCGACGGTGCCGGTGAGCGGCTTGCGGCCAGCCTTGATCAGCTTCTTGCCCTGGCCCCAGGCGACGGCGTCGGCGAGGGCGACGTACGCGCCGGTGATGGCGGCGGTGCGGGTGCCGCCGTCGGCCTGGAGGACGTCGCAGTCCAGGACGATCGTGTTCTCGCCGAGGGCCTTGTAGTCGATGACGGCGCGCAGGGAGCGGCCGATGAGGCGGCTGATCTCGTGGGTGCGGCCGCCGATCTTGCCGCGTACGGACTCGCGGTCGCCGCGGGTGTTGGTGGAGCGAGGAAGCATCGAGTACTCGGCGGTGACCCAGCCCTCGCCGCTGCCCTTGCGCCAGCGCGGGACGCCTTCGGTGAAGGAGGCGGTGCAGAAGACCTTGGTGTCACCGAAGGAGACGAGGACGGAGCCCTCGGCGTGCTTGCTCCATCCGCGTTCGATGGTGACGGGGCGGAGTTGTTCGGGGGTGCGGCCGTCGATACGAGACATGGGGTCGAGCCTACTCACTGCGGACTCCGCCCCCATCCCCCACGTCTGCCCGCTGGGCGGCCACCCTCGCCCCGGGGGGCTGCGCCCCGTACGGCCTTCGGCCGTGTCCTCAATCTCCCCCAGACTTCGTCCGGGGGGACCCCCAACGGGCTGGGTTTCCCGGACTTGGGCGCGCACATTCAGCCCCGCCGGCGTTTGAGGCGCGGGGTCCGGGGCAGCGCCCCGCGGGTCGCCCGCACAGGGCATGTCACCGTTGCCCCAGGGGGCTGCGCCCCCGTACGGCCTTCGGCCGTGTCCTCAAACGCCGGACGGGCTGAAGAATCAGCCCCGTCGGCGTTTGAGGCGCGGGGTCCGGGGCAGCGCCCCGCGGGCCGCCCGCACAGGACAAGTCACCCCCGCCGCTCACATCATGTCTTCGATGTCCGCCGCAATCGGATCCGCGTCCGTGCCGATCACGACCTGGATCGCCGTGCCCATCTTCACCACGCCATGCGCCCCCGCCGCCTTCAGCGCCGTCTCGTCGACCTTGCTCGGGTCCTCGACCTCGGTGCGGAGGCGGGTGATGCAGCCCTCGATCTCCACGATGTTCTCGATTCCGCCGAGGCCGGCGACGATCTTCTCAGCCTTGCTGGCCATGTCTTTCTCCCTGTCCATCACAAGCGCAGTCTCGAGCGCGGTCTCGGCACACCGAAGGTTTTCGCTTTGTCACGTTAACCCACGGTTGGCCCATCTTCGCGAGCGGTATGCCGGGTCGTCACCAATGATGACGATCACCGGAGTTCCCCCCGCAGGCCGGACTCCGGGAGCCTATCGCAGCTGGTCTACACCAGTTGCACGAGCACCGGACGCGGCCCGTCCCGGGAGGACGCCCATGACTTCCGACAGCGCCGCCGCCGCGCCACGGCAGCAATGGTGGAGCGGTCTCTTCCAAGGGCTTCAGAAGATGGGCCGCAGCCTGCAGCTGCCCATCGCCGTGCTCCCCGCGGCCGGCATCCTCAACCGACTCGGCCAGCCCGACGTCTTCGGCGCCGACGGCCTGGGCTGGGACAACGTCGCCAAGGTGATGGCGGGCGCCGGCGGCGCGCTGCTCGACGGCAATCTCGGCCTCCCGCTGCTGTTCTGCATCGGCGTCGCGATCGGCATGGCGAAGAAGGCGGACGGCTCGACCGCGCTCGCGGCCACGGTCGGCTTCCTCGTCTACTACAACGTGATGCGCCAGTTCCCCGAGGACTGCCCGCCGGGCACGGCGGACGTCGACGGCGGCTGCCTGGCGCCCGAGGAGCTCTTCACCGGGTACACGTACCAGAATCCCGGCGTCTTCGGCGGCATCGTCATCGGCCTGCTCACTGCCTGGTTCTGGCAGCGCTACCACCGGGTGAGGCTGGTGGACTGGCTGGGCTTCTTCAACGGGCGCCGGCTCGTGCCGATCATTATGACCTTCGTGGCGATCGGCTTCGCCGCGCTGTGCCTGTGGGTCTGGCCGCCGATCGGCGCCGCCCTGGAGAGCTTCAGCGACTGGCTGGTGGGCCTCGACTCCTGGGGCTCGGGCATCTTCGGCGTCGCGAACCGCGCGCTGCTCGTCATCGGCCTGCACCAGTTCCTGAACGTGCCCATCTGGTTCCAGTTCGGCTCGTACACCCGGCCGGACGGCACGACGGTCCACGGCGACATCCCGATGTTCCTCGCGGGCGACCCGGAGGCCGGCCAGTTCCTGACCGGCTTCTTCCCGATCATGATGTTTGCCCTCCCGGCGGCGGCGCTGGCGATCGCCCACTGCGCCCGGCCGCACCGCCGCAAGGAGATCGGGGGCATGATGCTCTCGGTCGGCCTGACCTCGCTCATCACGGGCATCACCGAGCCGATCGAGTACTCGTTCCTCTTCGTCGCGCCGGCGCTGTACGTCATCCACACGCTGCTGACCGGCGTCTCGATGGCATTGACATGGGCGCTGGGCGTCAAGGACGGATTCAGCTTCTCGGCCGGACTGATCGACTACGCGATCAACTGGAGCCTGGCCACCAAGCCCTGGCTGATCATTCCGATCGGCCTCGGCTTCGCCGTCGTCTATTACGCGGTCTTCCGCTTCGCGATCACCAAGTTCAATCTGCCGACGCCGGGACGAGAGCCGGAAGACGTCGGAGAGCAGATCGAGCAGGACAACATCAAGGCGTAGCACCGGACACGGCCAGGCCGGGCACCCCTGCCATTCAGGCCCCAAAAGCCCCTTGGACCTTACGGTCCAGGGGTTTTTGCCGTGGATCGACAGCTATGTCTCAGGCCACAGAATTCGCAGGTTCCTTATCTAAGTCTCACGTGCTACAACTGGTCTACACCTCTCATTGGTGTAGACCACGCGGCCTTCCGGTACCGCGTTTTACCCCCGAAAAGGCCGCCGCCTCCTTCCACTTTTTCGCGCGGCGCCTTGCCCACTGGAGGAAGTTGATGTCCACGGCTAGCGCCGCCCCCGAGGCGGACAAGAAGAAGACGGGCGCCGGCGCGATGGCTGTCATGCAGCGCATCGGCCGCAGCCTCATGCTGCCGGTCGCCGTGCTGCCCGCCGCCGCGCTTCTGGTGCGCTTCGGTCAGCCCGACATGCTCGGCAAGGAGTCCTTCCCGGAGTTCATCACCAAGATCGCAGGCTACATGGCGGCGGGTGGCGGCGCCCTCATCGACAATATGCCGCTGCTGTTCGCCGTCGGCATCGCGATCGGCTTCGCGAAGAAGTCGGACGGCTCCACGGCGCTCGCCGCGGTGGCCGGCTACCTGGTCTTCAAGAACGTGCTCGCCGAGTTCACGGACAGCAACCTGCCGAAGGTGGGCACGGTTGTCGAGGGCAAGATCGTCATGAACGAGGCGCCCGTCAACGCCGGCGTCCTCGGCGGTGTCGTCATGGGCATAGTCGTCGCGCTGCTCTACCAGCGCTTCTACCGCACCAAGCTGCCCGACTGGGCGGGCTTCTTCGGCGGCCGCCGCCTCGTACCGATCCTGTCCTCGTTCGCGGGTCTGCTCGTCGGCATCGTCTTCGGTCTGATCTGGCCGTGGCTCGGCAGCGGTCTGCACAACCTCAGCGAGTGGCTCGTCGGCTCCGGCGCCGTCGGCGCGGGCATCTTCGGTGTCGCCAACCGTGCGCTGATCCCCGTCGGCATGCACCACCTGCTCAACTCGTTCCCGTGGTTCCAGGCCGGCTCCTACGAGGGCAAGAGCGGCGACATCGCCCGCTTCCTCGCCGGCGACCCGTCCGCCGGACAGTTCATGACCGGCTTCTTCCCGATCATGATGTTCGCCCTGCCCGCCGCCTGTCTCGCGATCGTGCACTGCGCCCGTCCCGAGCGCCGCAAGGTCGTCGGCGGCATGATGTTCTCGCTCGCGCTGACCTCGTTCGTCACCGGCGTGACCGAGCCGATCGAGTTCACCTTCATGTTCATCGCCCCGGTGCTGTACGCGATCCACGCGGTGCTCACCGGTGTCTCCATGGCGCTGACCTGGGCACTCGGCATGAAGGACGGCTTCGGCTTCTCGGCCGGCGCGGTGGACTTCCTCCTCAACCTGGGCATCGCGTCCAACCCGTGGGGCCTGGCCCTGGTCGGCCTCTGCTTCGCGGCGGTCTACTACGCGGTCTTCCGCTTCGCGATCACCAAGTTCAACCTTCCGACGCCGGGCCGCGAGTCCGACGAGGAGCTCGCCGAGCTGCAGAAGGCCGAGGCGAAGTAGGCGGCGGCCCAGCCAGCCGGGCGAGCGAGCCCCCGGCCGCTCGCGAACACGACGGAGCCCCCGTCCCTGTCTCCAGGGGCGGGGGCTTCGGTGCGTTTCAGGTGCGGCTCTGCCGGGCGGGCTCGCTCGCTCCCGGGAGCCGGACCGCCCCGTCAGATCTCGTAGACCGCGCCCGGGGCCGCGATCTCCGCGGGGCCCGTGTAGACGGCGACCGCGTCGGCCAGGTTCTGCGCGGCGTCCGTCCACGGCGGGATGTGGGTCAGCACCAGCCGGCCCACGTTCGCCCGCTGCGCCGAGGCGCCGGCCTCGCGGCCGTTGAGGTGGAGGTCCGGGATGTCCTCCTTGCCGTGCACGAAGGACGCCTCGCACAGATACAGGTCCGCGTCGTGCGCGAGCTCGTCCAGCGCCTCGCTGACCCCAGTGTCCCCCGAGTACGTCAGCGTCTTCCCGCCGTGCTCGACGCGGATGCCGTACGTCTCGACGGGATGCGCCACCCGCTCCGTGCGCACGGAGAACGGACCGATCTCGAAGCTGCCGGATTTCAGCGTGTGGAAGTCGAAGACCTCGCTCATCGACGACGCCGAGGGCGTGTCCGCATAAGCCGTGGTCAGACGCTGTTCGGTGCCCTCGGGGCCGTAGACCGGGATGGGGGCGCAGCGGCCGCCCTCGTGGCGGTAGTACCGGGCGACGAAGTATCCGCACATGTCGATGCAGTGGTCCGCGTGGAGGTGGCTGAGGAAGATGGCGTCGAGGTCGTAGAGACCGCAGTGGCGCTGCAGCTCGCCGAGGGCTCCGTTGCCCATGTCGAGGAGCAGCCGGAAGCCGTCGGCCTCTACGAGGTAGCTCGAACAGGCCGATTCCGCGGACGGGAACGACCCCGAGCAGCCGACGACGGTGAGCTTCATGGAGCTAGAACCTCCGTTGACGGGGAGGGCTGGGGGAAGGTCGTGCGGTGTGTTGAGCGTAAGGCGCGAAACGCCTGGTCGCTCCTCCAGGGCGGGCCGTTGTGGGGGAACTCACCTGCGGTGTCACCGGTTCGGGGGGTGTGGGGGGCGGGCGGGGGTCAGCTGTACGGGCGCGAGCGGGGCGCTGCCCCGAACCCCGCGCCTCAATCGCCGGGAAACCCAGCCCGTCCGGCGTTTGAGGACACGCCCGAAGGCCGTACGGGGGCGCAGCCCCCCGGGGCTACGGTGACACGCCCTGCGCGGGCAGCCCGCGGGGCTCCGCCCCGCACCCCGCGCCTCAATCGCCGGCGGGGCTGAATGTGCGCGCCCACGCCCGGGAAACCCAGCCCGTCCTGCGACGGCTGATTGTGCGGGTCGAGCCCGGGAAACCCAGCCCGTCCTGCGAGGCTGATTGTGCGGGTCGAGCCCGGCAAACCCAGCCCGTCCGGCGATTGAGGACACGGCCGAAGGCCGTACGGGGGCGTAGCCCCCTGGGGCAACGGTGACACGCCCTGCGCGGGC
>NZ_JBFAYB010000073.1:0-46709 GCF_040681075.1 Streptomyces sp. NPDC051907
GGGGTCGACCCGCGCGATGTGTTCTTCGAGCTCGGCAGGCGGCAGGCCATCGCCGGCCAGGAGGACTTGATCGTCGACGTCGTGGCCGAGCTGAGAGCAGCGGCACGGCCTCGGCGACGGGCAGCAGCACGGCGGGCACGGTGCGGGCGCGGACGCCGTCGCCGTCGCCGTCGCCGTCGGGGCAGACCACTTCGAGCTGGCCGTCGGCGCCCTCGAGCCGGTCGCCGCCGTCGGGGTCCCAGAACGCGACCCGCCCCTGACGCGGCAGCTCCGCCGGAACGAAGACCGCGGCGCAGCTGTGCAGGGTCTCCCAGGTCACCGGGTCACCTCCGTCCCGTCGATCGCGTCCGATGTGCTGGATCTCCGACCTTACGGGTGGGGTCTGACAACGACCGCCGAGCGCCTGCGCCGCCTGCCCCAGCGCGCCTTCGGCACTGGTCTCAGCGCACCCCGTCCCAGAGCTCCCGCTCCCGCCCGCGCGGGTCCGGCGCCGCCCCGGACTCCTCGTCGAAGATCATCGTCGTGCGCGCTCCGGCCGGGTCGTACGCCTCCCATCCGGGGTCCCCCGTCGTCGCGAACGCCGCCCACGCCCCGTGCATCGCATCGGCCACGCCCTGCGGCGGCCGCTCGCCGATCACCGGGGCGTACGAAGGCTCGCTCAGGTTGTCGAAGACGAACGCGAGCTCGCAGGCGTGGCACGCGCCCAGCCGGCCGTCGAAGCGGGGCGAGCGCCAGGCGAACTCGTACATGTACGAACCGGGGACGGCCTCGGCGAGCCGGATCGCGGGTATCCGGTAGAACCAGTCCGTGGCCACCGCGTCGAAGATCTCCCCGGGCACGGCCCCCGGCCTGCTGTCGCGGTAGACCGGAAGCGCGACGTCCGGATCGAGGCCGTACGCCTGCGCGGTCGCCCGCAGCTTCCGCTCGGGCAGCACCTCCAGCCGCTCGGTGGGGACCAGGAACAGCCGGTACTCCTCGCGGTTGCTGCCCACCAGCAGCTGCACTCCGCACTCGGGGCCGGGCAGCGCGAGCCCTGGCGCGACCGGCTCGAACTGCATCATGTTGAGCGCCGCCTCGCCCCATCGGGCGGGGTCGGGCCGCGCGCCGATCTCCGCGCGGAGCTCCGCCTGGGCGGGGAGCAGCTTCTCCATCGGAACCCCGGCGAAGGCCTCGGACGTCGGCTCGGCGAGGCCCAGCTTCTCCGCGAGCCGTGCCGTGATCAGCCGCGCGGACGCGGGCCGCAGGAAGTGGTGCGCCGCGCCGCTCTGGAGGATCGCCCGCCCGAACAGCCCGCCCGCCCGCTCGGTGCTCAGCAGGACGCCGATGCTCATCGCGCCCGCCGACTCGCCGCACACGGTCACCCGGTCCGGATCGCCGCCGAACGCGGCGATGTTGTCCCGCACCCACTCCAGCGCCGCGATCTGGTCGAGCAGCCCGCGGTTGTCGGGCGCGCCGTCGAGATGGAGGAAGCCCTCCGCTCCCAGGCGGTAGTTGAGCGTCACGCAGACGACTCCGTCGCGCGCGAAGGCGCTGCCGTCGTACGCGGGGGCGGAGCCGGAGCCGTTCGCGAACGACCCGCCGTGCAGCCACACCAGCACCGGCAGCCGCGCGCCGGGGCCGGGCGACGGCGTCCATACGTTGAGGTTGAGGAAGCCGTCGCCGGGGATCGAGTCCTCCGGTATCAGCGCGTCGAAGGGCGGTGCGTACGGGGCTTTCGGCGCGGTCGGCCCGTACGCGGTCGCATCGCGTACGCCGGTCCACGGCTCGGGCGGGCCCGGCGGCGCGAACCGGTGCGCTCTCGCGTACTCGATGCCCAGGAAGGCAGCCGCCCCCGACGGGGTGAGACGGCCGCGGACCGCGCCTTGGCGGGTGGTGCACACGGGTTCGCTCTGCGTCATGGCTCCCAGCCTGCCCCGGACGGGTGCTCCTCGCACAGAGCGCGTCGGGCGGCGGGCCGCCGCGTCCGGGCGGCGCGGGGGCCTGCGCGGTCTCATGCGGCGGGCGGCATGGCCTGGGGCGGCGACGGCGGCTGGATCTGCGGCGGAGCCTCGGCCGGGGGCGCGGCCTCGATCCCGGGGGCCTCGGGCGCGTCCGCGGGGCGTTCCTCCAGGGCCTCCGGCTGCGGCTGCGACTGCCCGAGCTGCGACGGGCCCGGCTGCGGCTCGCCCGCCTGCTGCTGGCCCGCCTGCTGCTGGCCCGGCTCCGGCTGTCCGGGCTGCTGCGGGGCGGCGCGCTCGAGGAAGCGCAGGAGCTCGACCGGGAAGGGCAGGACCAGCGTCGAGTTCTTCTCGGCGGCGACGGCGACCACGGTCTGCAGGAGCCTCAGCTGGAGGGCCGCCGGCTGCTCGGACATCACGCCCGCCGCCTCGGCCAGCTTCTTCGACGCCTGGAGCTCCGCGTCGGCGTTGATGACACGCGCCCGCCGCTCGCGGTCCGCCTCCGCCTGACGCGCCATAGAGCGCTTCATGGCCTCGGGCAGCGACACGTCCTTGATCTCCACCCGGTCGATCTGGACGCCCCATCCCATGGCCGGGCTGTCGATCATCAACTCCAGGCCCTGGTTCAGCTTCTCGCGGTTCGACAGCAGATCGTCCAGGTCGCTCTTGCCGATGATCGACCGCAGCGAGGTCTGCGCCATCTGGGACACCGCGAAGCGGTAGTCCTCCACCTGCACGACCGCGTCCGCCGCGTCGATGACCTTGAAGTAGATCACCGCGTCCACGCGGACCGTCACGTTGTCCCGCGTGATCCCGTCCTGGGCCGGCACCGGCATGGTCACGATCTGCATGTTGACCTTACGGAGCCGGTCGAACCCGGGGACGATCATGGTGAAGCCCGGTCCTCGGATCTCGTGGCGCAGCCGGCCGAGACGGAAGACCACGCCCCGTTCGTACTGCTTGACCACTTTGGCCGCGGCCAGCACGTACACCACACAGCCTGCGGCGGCCGCTACTCCCGCAGCCACCAGCTCCTCGACCATCAGGGCACCCCCAACCGTGCGAGCTGCTGTCGAGCCGGATGCTCTCTACCACGGTATGCCCGAGTTGCCCGAAGGGTCGAGTCTCACGGGGGCCCTGTGGGGGCGGCGGAGCGGAGTGTGCGGGTCGCCCCCGCTGGAGGCTTCGTCCTCAAGCGCCGGACGGGCTGGATGTGCGGGTCGCCCCGGCCCAAGGCCTCGTCCTCAAACGCCGGACCGGCTGAAGGTGCGGGTCGCCCCGGCCGAGGGCTTCGTCCTCAAACGCCGGACGGGCTGGATTGGTCGCCCCGGCCGAGGGCTCGTCCTCAAGCGGCGGACGGGCTGGGTGTGCGGGTCGCCCCCGCCGAGGTCTCGTCCTCAAGCGCCGGACGGGCTGGATTGGTCGCCCTGGCCGAGGGCTCGTCCTCAAACGCCGGACGGGCTGAAAGTGCGGGACACCCCCAGCCAAGGCTTCGTCCTCGAGCGCCGGACGGGCTGGGTGTGCGTGGGGCGGCGGGCTGGATGTGCCCCGGGCCCTGGCCGCTCACAACTCGAACCAGCCGTGGCCGCCGTACCAGTGGCGGCCCGATCGTAGGTGGTCGCCGATTGCGCGTTGGAGCGAGGTGTGGCGTGGCAGGGCGGCGGGTGGGAGGTCGGGGTCGCCGAAGACGAAGCCGACCGGGGCGTCGTCCTCCGGCTCCTTCGTCTCGTACGCCGTCCGAAAGCGCTGCTGGAAGCGGACGATGTTGGAGTCCGGCGGCAGATACTCGGCGAGCTGGCGGTCGAGCAGCCAGGAGTGGCAGACGGCGGCCCGGTAGGGCTCCTCCGGGAAGCACCGTGCGAAGAACTCCTCGCCCGGGCGATCGAGCGGTCGCAGGCGGCCGGCGTGATCGGCCCCAGACAGTCGGGGATGTGCACGCTCAGACACGGGTCCTCGGGCCCGAGGGGCAGGCCGGCCGCGCGCACCGCCTCCCCGGTGCGTCCGCCGAGCCGCGCCCGCTCGAACTGCAGCCGCCCCAACTGGTAGATCTCGCCCCGGAAGTGGAGTCCGATCCATCCCGGGATCAGGAGCCCGCCCGTGCCGCGCCGGCGCCTATGGACGGCCATCTGGCGGCCGAGGTCGGCGAGCGTGCGGCGCGACACCTCGTCCGGCACGGAGCGCTCGCGGTGGTACGCCCGTACGGCGGGCAGCGCGGCGACGAACACGAACACCGGGAAGTACCGCCCGACCGGCCCCGGCTCGCCCTGCAGCCAGGTGAGCCTGCCGCCTCGGTCGACCTCTCCGATGTCCTGGACCAGCGCCCCCACGTCCGACTCCAGCAGCCGGCGCAGCCCCGGGTCGGACGTCATCCGCTCGCGCAGCGCGAGGAGTTCGTTGACGTCCTCGTGCGGCACGGCCAGGTCCAGCAGCGCCTCGGCGAGCTCCTCCTCCTGCGGCAGTTCGATCGCTGCACGGGTCACGTGGGCTCCTCGCCTGCGGGGTCGGGGCGTCCTGTCGAGGGCGTCGGATCGCGGCCCGCCGAGCGCGCCGCGGCGGTGCCCGGCGGGTGCATCCTGGACTGGAGGACGCGATTGCCATGCGCACTGGGAGTGAGCCGACGACCGCACGCAGTCCTCTGCGACTGCGGCTGTGGCTGAGTATCTGGGGCCTGATCTGGGCCGCCGCGGGCACGGCGGCCTTCGCGCTGGTCGGCCGCCCCGGCTGGGCGGCGGCCTGCGGGGTGCTGTTCGTGATCGTCGCGGTCGATCTGGTCATGGTGGCGCGCCATATCCGCCAGGGCCCGCACTACCAGCCGGGCCGGGACATCCCGCCGTACGAGCCGGATCACGGCGGCACAGGACAACGGCCGGCCACAGGACAACGGCGCGACGCCGGCCGTGGCGGTCTAGGTCGTGGCGGTCCGCAGCCGGGGCACGGGAGGTAGCTCCAGGCTGGCCGACCGTCAGGCCTGCGAGTCGAAGCGCGCGGCCTTCAGATACTCCGGATTCGGATCGAGCGCCGCGGCCAGCCGGAAGTGGCGCTGGGCCTGCTCGGCCCGGCCGGACCGCTCGAAGGTGCGGGCCAGCGCGAAGTGGGCGAAGGCGTTGTCGGGCTCGCGCTCCAGGACCAGCTCGAACTCAAGCTCGGCCGGGCGCAGTTGGGCGGCGGCGAAGAAGGCGCGGGCGCGCAGCAGCCGGGCCGCCGTGTTCTCGGGGTGGGCCGCGATCACCGAGTCCAGTAGCTTCACGGCGCCACGTGGATCCCTCGCGGCGAGCAACTGCTCGGCCGCGCGGAAGTCGATGACGTGCGTCTGCGGGTTCCTCTTGGGCACGGTGGCATCCTTCCCCTCGCTGAACGGTTCCAACACGGGCCCTGTCAGGGGTATTCCGATGAGCTGCCCGGAGGCGTGATGGCACTCCCGGGTCGGCTCGCCCACGCACGCGCAGATCGGCTCAGGAGCCGGCGCCCGCCTCCGCCGCCCTGCGGTTCAGCTCCTCCCAGACCTTCCGCACCTGCGGCTCCAGGCTCTCCAGCGGGCCGTCGTTGTCGACGACGAGGTCGGCGACCGCGCGGCGCTGCTCCCGGGTGGCCTGCGCCGCCATCCGCGCCCGGGCCTCGGACTCGGCCATCTTGCGCAGCCGTACCAGCCGGTCGAGCTGCGTCTCGGTCGACGCGTCCACCACGACCACCACGTCGTACAGTCCGGCCAGGCCGTTCTCCGTCAGCAGCGGCACATCGTGGACGACGACCGCGTCGGGCCCGGCCGCGGCCTCGAGCTCCTTGGAGCGCGCGCCGACCAGCGGATGGACGATCTGGTTGAGCACGGCCAGCCGCTCGGGGTCGGCGAAGACGATCGAGCCGAGCTTGGGGCGGTCCAGGGCGCCGTCGGCGGTGAGGATCTCGGGGCCGAAGGCGTCGACGACGGCCGCGAGCCCGGGCGTTCCGGGCTCGACGACCTCGCGGGCGATCTTGTCGGCGTCGACCAGGACGGCGCCGTACGAGGCGAGAAGACGGGAGACTTCGCTCTTGCCGGCGCCGATTCCACCGGTCAGGCCCACGGTCAGCATGAGCCGCAGCCTACGCGAGCGCTATAGCCGTCCCCAGACCCCCTCCGCTCCCCTGGACCCGCACATCCCCTATAGCGGCCGCGCCCCCGCGCGCCCTATAGCGGCCGCCCCACAACGCCCCGCCGGATCCGGATCTCAGCCCTCGCCCTCGCGCTCCGCGAGGAAGCGCTCGAACTCCCGGCCGAGCTCGTCGGCGGAGGGCAGGTCCACCGGCTCCGCGACCAGGCTGCCTCGCGTCTCCGCGCCGGCCATCGCGTCGTACTGGTGCTCAAGTCCCTGCACCAGCGCGACCAGTTCCTCGTCGCCCTCGCCGATCTGGCGCTCGATCTCGGTCTGGGTGCGGTGCGCCTCGGTGCGCAGCGAGTGCGCGACCGTCGGCAGCACCAGCCCGGTCGCTGCCGTGATCGCCTCCAGGGCGGTCAGCGCGGCGTCCGGGTAGGAGGAGCGGGCGACGTAGTGCGGCACATGCGCGGCCACGCCGAGGACGTCGTGCCCGGACTCCATCAGGCGGTACTCGACCAGCGACTCCGCGCTGCCGGGGACCTGCGCCTCGTCGAAGGGGCTGCGGTGGCCCGGCATCAGGTCCGTGCGGTTGCCGTGCGGGGTGAGTCCCACCGGGCGGGTGTGCGGGACGCCCATGGGGATGCCGTGGAAGTTGACCGCGAGCCGCACTCCGAGCCGCTCGATGATCTGCCGCACGGCGGCGGCGAAGCGCTCCCACTCCACGTCCGGCTCGGGTCCGGACAGCAGCAGGAACGGCGCGCCCGTCGCGTCCTGCACCAAGCGGACCTCGATCGCCGGGGTCTCGTACCCGGCCCAGCGGTCGCGGCGGAAGGTGAGCAGCGGGCGGCGGGCGCGGTAGTCCACGAGTCTGTCGTGGTCGAAGCGGGCCACTACTTGGTGGGGAAGGGTCTCCAGCAGGTTGTCGACGATCTGCTCACCCGTCTCGCCCGCGTCGATGTATCCGTCGAAGTGGTACAGCATGACCAGGCCGGCCGATTCCTGCGCGAGCGCCATGTCGACGACCGCGAGGCCCTTCGGCTCCCATTCGTACAATCCCTGCGGATCAAGCACGATTACCGCTCCTCCTCGTGTCCACACAGGAGAACGTGCGCTGGGGCAACGGCATTCCCGCGAGGGCGCGATCTCGAGGAGTTCGATCAAGGATTTCGATCAAGAAACGGGGAGCGCGCACCCGCAGGCGCGCGGAACGCGAGTAGGGCCCGCTCCCCAGGGGGAGCGGGCCCTACTCTCAGCTAGTCGCAGGCTGACGTGTCAGAGCTTCAGCTCTGGCCGCCCGCCAGCTTCTCGCGCAGGGCGGCCAGCGCCTCGTCCGACGCCAGGGCGCCGGAGTTGTCGTCCGACTCCGAGGAGTACGAACCACCCGAGACGCCCGCACCGGCGTTGCCACCGGCGGCCGGGGCGGCAGCGCCCTCGGCGGCAGCGGCCTCGTCGGCCTCGCGGGACTTGATGACCTGGGCCTGGTGCTGCTCGAAGCGCTGCTGCGCCTCGGCGTACTGGCCCTCCCAAGCCTCGCGCTGGGTCTCGAAGCCCTCGAGCCAGTCGTTGGTCTCGGGGTCGAAGCCCTCGGGGTAGATGTAGTTGCCCTGGTCGTCGTACGACGCGGCCATGCCGTACAGGGTCGGGTCGAACTCGACCGAGGCCGGGTCGGCGCCGAAGGACTCGTTGGCCTGCTTCAGCGACAGCGAGATCCGGCGACGCTCGAGGTCGATGTCGATGACCTTGACGAAGATCTCGTCGTTGACCTGGACGACCTGCTCCGGGATCTCCACGTGGCGCTCGGCCAGCTCGGAGATGTGGACCAGACCCTCGATGCCCTCGTCCACGCGGACGAACGCACCGAACGGAACCAGCTTGGTGACCTTGCCCGGGACGACCTGGCCGATCTGGTGGGTCCGGGCGAACTGCTGCCACGGGTCTTCCTGCGTCGCCTTGAGCGACAGGGAGACGCGCTCGCGGTCCATGTCGACGTCGAGAACCTCGACGGTGACTTCCTGGCCGACCTCGACAACCTCGGAGGGGTGGTCGATGTGCTTCCAGGAGAGCTCGGAGACGTGGACGAGGCCGTCGACGCCGCCGAGGTCCACGAAGGCGCCGAAGTTGACGATCGAGGAGACGACGCCGGAGCGGACCTGACCCTTCTGCAGGGTGGTGAGGAACGTCTGGCGAACCTCGGACTGGGTCTGCTCGAGCCAGGCGCGGCGGGACAGGACCACGTTGTTGCGGTTCTTGTCCAGCTCGATGATCTTCGCCTCGAGCTCCTTGCCCACGTAGGGCTGGAGGTCGCGGACACGGCGCATCTCGACGAGAGATGCCGGCAGGAAGCCACGGAGGCCGATGTCGAGGATGAGACCACCCTTGACGACCTCGATGACGGTGCCGGTGACGATGCCGTCCTCTTCCTTGATCTTCTCGATGGTGCCCCAGGCACGCTCGTACTGAGCGCGCTTCTTCGAGAGGATCAGGCGGCCTTCCTTGTCCTCCTTCTGGAGAACCAGGGCCTCGATCTCGTCGCCGACCTTGACGACCTCGTTCGGGTCGACGTCGTGCTTGATCGAGAGCTCGCGGCTCGGGATGACACCTTCGGTCTTGTAACCGATGTCGAGCAGGACCTCGTCCCGGTCGACCTTCACGATGACGCCGTCGACGATGTCGCCGTCGTTGAAGTACTTGATCGTCTCGTCGATCGCGGCGAGGAAGGCTTCCTCGTTACCGATGTCGTTGACCGCTACCTGCGGGGTGGTGGCGGTGGTCTCGGTGCTGCTCGTCATGTGGGAAAGGGCTCCGGTACGGACAGTGAGTCGTAGGTACTGCTACGCCGAGAGCCCGTATCGCAGCTGTAGAAGCCGGACAGCTTTGGAAGCGCCTCCCCAGCCAGCGGGGGACGCCTCGTGAACCGAGGGGACATACATACAGATGCGAGCGCGGCCTGCTCTGTCTGAAGCGCGCAGGCCCGCAGCGCAACTTGTAGCATACGGGGGCAGCCGGAGGCGGTCAATGCGCGAAGGCGCACACCCGGGGCGGAACGCCCTATACCCGGCACAACTAATGTTTGCCGAGGCCACCATGGGCCCTCCGGTCGCCATCGGCGCGCTGGACGCAAACTACAACGACGGTGACGATGATCCAAGATTTCGAGCCGGAGGCGACTCGCCGTGACACCGGCGACGCGGAGAGCAGCCACGCCAGTCGCGGCTGGTGGGACCGGAACGCCGACGAGTACCAGAGCGAGCACGGCGCGTTCCTGGGGGACGACCGCTTCGTCTGGGGACCCGAGGGCCTCGACGAGGCCGAGGCGCGTCTCCTGGGCCCCGCCGGGTCGCTGAAGGGCCTGGACGTGCTGGAGATCGGCGCGGGCGCGGCGCAGTGCTCGCGCTGGCTGGCCGCGCAGGGCGCGCGCCCGGTCGCCCTGGACCTCTCGCACCGCCAGCTCCAGCACGCGCTGCGGATCGGCGGCGACGCCGGCCGCGTACCGCTGGTGGAGGCGGACGCGGGGGCGCTGCCCTTCGCGGACGGCGCCTTCGACCTGGTGTGCTCGGCGTACGGCGCGGTGCCCTTCGTGGCCGACCCGGCGGCGGTGTTCCGCGAGGTCAGACGGGTCCTGCGGCCGGGCGGGCGGTGGGTCTTCTCCGTCACGCACCCGATCCGGTGGGCCTTCCCCGACGAGCCCGGGCCCGAGGGGCTCACCGTGGCCGCCTCCTACTTCGACCGCACCCCGTACGTCGAGCAGGACGAGCAGGGGCGCGCCGTCTATGTGGAGCACCACCGCACGATCGGCGACCGGGTGCGGGACGTGGTGGCCGGAGGCTTCCGGCTGGCGGACCTGGTCGAGCCGGAGTGGCCGGCCTGGAACAGCCAGGAGTGGGGCGGCTGGTCCCCGCTGCGCGGAAACCTGATCCCGGGGACGGCGATCTTCGTCTGCGTACGAGACTGAGCGTGTGATCCGCGAAGACGCCCTGGCCCAGCTGCCCGTACGCACCGCCCTGCCCGCCCTGCGCCACGCGCTGGAGGAGCACGGGTGCGCCGTGCTGTGCGCGCCGCCGGGAACCGGCAAGACCACGCTGGTTCCGCTGGCTCTGGCCGAGCGCGGCGCGCGGGTCGTGGTCGCCGAGCCCCGGCGGATCGCGGCGCGGGCGGCGGCCCGCCGGATGGCGTGGCTGCTCGGGGAGGAGGTCGGCCGGCGCGTCGGCTTCACCGTGCGCGGGGAGCGCGCGGTGGGGCGCGAGACGGTGGTCGAGGTGGTGACCACCGGCGTGCTGCTTCAGCGGCTCCAGCGGGACCAGGAGCTCGCGGGCGTCGACGTGGTGATGATCGACGAGTGCCATGAGCGGCATCTGGACGCCGACACGACGGCCGCGTTCCTGCTGGACGTGCGGGCCGCGCTCCGGCCCGAGCTGCGGCTGGTGGCCGCCTCGGCGACCACGGACGCGCAGGGCTGGGCGCGGCTGCTCGGGGACGCGCCGGTCGTCGAGGCGCAGGGCGTGTCCCATCCGGTTCAGACGGTGTGGGCGCCGCCGGCGAGGCCGGTCAGACCGCCGCACGGGATGCGGGTGGATCCGGCGCTGCTGACGCATGTGGCGTCCGTGGTGCGGCGGGCGCTGGCCGAGCGCACCGGGGACGTGCTGTGTTTTCTGCCCGGGGTCGGGGAGATCGGGCGGGTCGCGGGAATGCTGGGCGGCGTGGACGCCGAGGTGCTCCAGGTCCATGGGCGGGCGCCGGCGGCCGTGCAGGACGCGGTGCTGGCGCCGGGGCGGGGGCGCCGGGTGGTGCTGGCGACCTCGGTGGCGGAGTCCTCGCTGACCGTGCCCGGCGTGCGGGTCGTGGTCGACTCGGGGCTCGCCCGCGAGCCGCGCACCGATCACGCCCGCGGGCTGAGCGCGCTGACGACGGTCCGGGCGTCGCAGGCGGCGTCCCGGCAGCGAGCGGGGCGTGCGGGGCGCGAGGCGCCGGGCGCGGTGTACCGGTGCTGGACCGAGGCGGAGGACGGGCGCCTCGCCCGCTTCCCCTCGCCCGAGATCAAGGTCGCTGACCTCGCGGCGTTCGCGCTGCAGGCCGCGTGCTGGGGCGATCCGTCGGCCTCGGGTCTGGCGCTGCTCGACGCTCCCCCGGCGGGCGCGCTGGCCGCGGCGCGTGCGGTGCTGACCGCCGTCGGCGCGGTGGACGCGAGCGGGCGGGCGACCGAGCGGGGCGCCCGGATGTCGCGGCTGGGCGTCCATCCCCGTCTCGCGCGTGCGCTCCTCGACGGCGCCGCGGAGGTGGGCGCGCGGCGGGCGGCCGAGGTGGTGGCGCTGCTGAGCGAGGAGCCGCCGAGGGAGTACGGGGACGATCTGGCGGCCGCCTGGCGCCGGGCCCGCCGCGGCGGCGACGCGTATTCCGCGCGCTGGCGGACGGAGGCGGGGCGGCTGGCGTCCGCGCTGTCGGACGTCCGGCGGTCGGCCGCCGGGCCGGGCGGGGCGGATTCCTCCCGTGCGGCGGACTCCTCCCGCGCGGCGGCCGACGACGCGGTCGCCGGGCTGGTCGTCGCGCTCGCCTTCCCCGAGCGTGTGGCGCGCGCCCGGGGCGCGGGGGCGTATCTCATGGCCTCGGGGACCGGGGGCGAGCTCGGCGACGGGTCGGCGCTGCGCAGTGCGCCGTGGCTGGCGGTCGCCGTCGCGGACCGGCCCGCGCACTCCGCCTCCGCCCGCATCCGCCTCGCCGCGGTCGTCGACGAGGAGACCGCGCGCAAGGCCGCCGCGCATCTGCTGGAGAGCGGCGAGGAGGTGCGCTGGGAGGGCGGGGACGTCGTGGCCAGGGAGGCCGAGCGGCTGGGGGCCGTCGAGCTCTCCGCACGCGCCCTGAAGAGCCCCGACTCCTCTCTTGTGCGCGCGGCGCTGCTGGACGGGCTGCGGCGCGAGGGGCTCGGGCTGCTGCGCTGGACGCGGGAGGCGGAGGGGCTGCGCGAGCGGCTCGCCTTCGTGCACCGGGTCAAGGGCGCGCCCTGGCCGGACGTCGGCGACGCGGCGCTGCTCGACCGGGCGGAAGAATGGCTGGAACCAGAGCTCTCCCGGGCCCGCCGGCGGGCCGATCTCGGGCGGATCCAGGCCGGGCAGGCGCTGCAGCGGCTGCTGCCGTGGGCGTCCGGCGAGGCGGCGCGGCTCGACGAGCTGGCGCCGGAGCGGATCGAGGTGCCGAGCGGCTCGCGGATCCGGGTGGAGTACGGCGGCCCGCAGCCCGTCCTCGCGGTCAAGCTCCAGGAGCTGTTCGGCCTGGCCGAGACGCCCACGGTGGCGGGGACGCCCGTGCTGGTGCATCTGCTCTCCCCGGCCGGGCGGCCGGCGGCGGTCACGGCGGATCTGGCGTCGTTCTGGAAGGACGGCTACCAGTCCGTGCGGGCGGAGCTGCGCGGCCGCTATCCCAAGCACCCCTGGCCGCAGGACCCGTCGACGGCGGAGGCCACCCGGCACACGAAGGCGCGTCTCGACCGGGGGTGAGGCGGCGCGGGCACGGGCGGCAGGCTCGTGCGTGCGAGCGACGGGCTGGTGTGCGCGGTCCGACAGGCGCATGCGCCCCGGGCGACGGGCGGGGCGGGCTCGTGCGCGCGAGCGACGAGCGGGGCAGGCTCATGCGCCTGGGCGAGCGGCGGGACAGGCTCGTACGCCCGGGCGGCAGACGGCATGCTCGTGCGCGCGGTCGGCAGGCTTGTGCCCGCGGGCGGCAGGCTCGTGCGACCAGGCGACAGGCGGGCGGGGGTCATGTGCGGGCGGCGGGTCCGCTCAGGCGTCGACCGGCTCCGGCTCGCGCTCGGCGGCGGGCTTCTGGGGCCGGCGGCCGCGGGCCTCCAGGACCAGCGAGAGCGTCAACAGTCCGCCGCCGAGCAGCAGGAAGCTCCAGGGCAGGTACGAGGTCATCAGCAGCACCAGCGTGCGCTGGGAGGAGACCAGGTCGACCGTGTAGTCCACGTAGTCCGGGCGCATCTTCACATGTCCGGCGAAGGCGGTGACCTTGTCCCGGCCGCCCAGCAGGGTGCCGCCGCGCAGCTCCTCCCGGTGGATCTCCTCGCCGTTGACCGGCGCCCCGGTGACCGGGTCGACCCAGAACATGCGCTTGGTGGTGTACCAGCGGGTGGTCCCCGTCTGCTTCTCCAGCGTGGCGGCGTCCACGCCCGGGATGGGCATCTCCTTGGGGTACGGGACCTTCGTCCACGGGATGGTCTGCTCGAAGTAGTAGACCGTGAGCCCGCGGAACTTCTGGGTGCCCTTGTAGTGGATGGGCGCGGACGTACGGGTCTGGGCGTCGAAGTACTCGTACGACCGCTTCTCGGTCAGGAACGGCCACTTGAACTCGATGCCCTCGCGCCGGACCGCCTCGCCGTCGACGCTCTCGCCGGTCGCGTGGACCGGGGCCTGGCTGTGCGCGTCGAAGATGTAGCGCTCGGGGAGCTTGGAGACCATCTTGCCGTCGGGGCCCTGGACGTAGGCGAGCGAGTCCCATACGACGACGTCGCGGCCGGCGCTGCGCTCGATCTTCTCGGACTCCTCCACATTGCCCTTGAGGGTCTGCACGATGGTGACCTTCTCGACCTGCTTGGCGGTGAGGGTGCCGTAGTCGAGGAGGGTCGCGGGCTTCGCCTCCAGCACCGTCTCCTGGTACTGGCCGGGCGGGATCTTCGCGAGCCGCGGGAAGGCGTACCAGCGCAGCAGCGGGGCGAGCGCGGCGAAGAAGACGGCGAAGGCGAGGAGTACGAGGCTCGCTCTGCGGCGCATGGTCTGGCCCTCCTGCTTCTCTGGGGCCGGCTACTTCTTGGGGCCGGGGACGGTGGTCAGCAGCGGCTTGGGCGAGGTCTCGCCGGCGGGCGCGCCGATCGCCGTGACGGTGAGGACGAGGGCCAGGGCGGCGGCCAGTCCGACGGCTGCGGCGACGAGGGCGCGCATGCGGGCCTCCCGGGGAGCGAGATCTGATACAGCGTCAGGTCGTCAGGGCTGGGGCACCGTAGCAATCGAGCCGCGAGATGAGAACAGATCGCGCCGACAACCGTCGTCGCACCGGCGGCACGACGGGCGCGGGGCGCGACGGACGCGGGGTGCGACGGGCGCGGGGGGCGCAACGCACTCGGGGGCGCGACAGGCCCAGAGGCGCGCCAGACCCAGGGGCGCCGCGGAACAGCGCACCGCCCCGCTGCCGGAGTCCGGCGGCGGGGCGGTGCGTCGCTGTGCGCTGTGTGCTGCCGGTCAGGCGGCGGGCGGCGCCTCGACCTTGAGCTCGACGGTCACGCTCACGCCGCCCTCGGCGGTGAGGCGGAGCAGGAACGTGCCCGTGGCCGTGTCCGCGTAGATCTTCGGGAGCTTCAGCAGGCCGTCGGCGTCGGTCTTCAGCTCGGCGAGCGTGCGGACCGGCTTGCCCTCGGCGTCCTTGAAGTAGGGGCCCTTGTCGTTGACGGCCGGGTCGTCGGCGGAGGTGATCATGGTGGCGGTCACCGCGACGCCGGACGCGACAGCGCCCTTGTACGTGGCCTTGACCTCGACGTCGTCCGCGAACTCCGCGCCGGGCGCGGCCGTCAGGGGCTTGTCGCCGGTCCTGGCGACGGCGTCGGCCGCGCGGGCCGTGACGGTCGCGGCGAAGTCGACCGCGGGCAGGCTGCGGCCCACGACGGTGGCCCGGACGGTGAACGCGCCGGCCTTCTCGCCCGCCGAGAGGGCGGGAGTCGTGGTGGTGCCGTCGGCGCGCGTGGCGAGGACGACGCTCTTCTTGGCGCCGGCGAACCGGGCCTCGGTGTCGCCGACGATCTCGAAGCGCACGGACTGTCCGGAGACCGTCTTGCCCGCGGCGTTCTTCACCCGGACCGTGGCACGCTCCGCGAACTCGCCTCCCGCCATGGCCGTCAGCTCGACCGCGCCCGCCTTCTCGATGCGGGTCACGGGAGACGGGGTCGGCTTGGGGTCGGGAGTCGGCTTCGGCGTGGGCTTCGGGTCGGGCGTGCCGGGCGTCGGCTTGGGGCCGGGCGCGTCAGGCGTGGGCTTCGGGTCCGGCGCGTCAGGCCTGGGCTTGGGCTGGGGCCGCGAGGGGCTGGGCGTGGGGTTGGGGGTCGGCGTGGGGCCCGAGCTGTCGGGGCCGTCGTCGACCGGCAGGACGCCGTCGCCGTCCGGGACCTCGTGGGTGCCGCGCTTGTAGTAGTCGAACCAGGACAGCACCGTGCGCAGGTATTCGCGCGAGTGGTTGTAGCCGAGGATCGCCCGGTCGAGCTGGTCCTTGACCGCCAGATCCCGGCCGTCGGCGCAGAGGTAGAGCCCTGCGGCGAGCGAGGCGTCGTAGATGTTGTTGGGGTCCTTGCGGCCGTCGTCGTTGGCGTCCTGGCCCCAGCGGGCCCAGGTCGACGGGATGAACTGCATCGGGCCGACCGCGCGGTCGTGCCGCGCGTCGCCGTCGTACTCGCCCTTGTCGGTGTCCTTGATATCGGCGAATCCGACGCCGTTGAGGACGGGGCCGAGGATCGGGGAGAGCGTGGTGCCGTTCGCGTCCACCCGGCCGCCGCGCGCCTGGCCGGACTCCACCTTGCCGATCGCGGCGAGCAGTTGCCAGGGCACATGGCAGCCCGGGTCCGTGCCGGCGATCTTCTGCTGGGCCTGCTTGTACGCCGCGAGGACGGTGGCCGGTATGCCCGACTCCGCCGCGCCCGTCGCGGGCAGATCTATGGAAGTGCCCGGTTTGTCGGGCGTCTTCAGCGGCGGAAGATCCGTGTAGTACGGGGAGTTGCCGGTGACGGGGACACCGGGCGGCGGGGTGGCGTCGACTGCCTCCTGGGAGCCGCCCGAGTGGGCGGACGAGACTCCTGGGGCCTGGGAGGCGGAGAGTGCGGCCACGGCGGCCGCGGCCACGGTGGCGGTGGTCGCCCCCCTGCGAAGTCGGCGGCCGAATTGCGCTGCCATACGTCTGTTTCCTCCCCGTCGACGGCCGTTCGCGCTCCCCTGCGCGGACCCACGTGACCCTACGGCAACATCGAGCCCCGGAACACAGCCCCCTGACCGGTTTTCACCGCTTCGACACTCCCCCGCCGCCCAGAGTCCGAAGACCGTTCCCCCCTCGGAGGGTCACGCATACTGGGGTCAAACGATCAACGCTGTCACAGGGGGCACGTCCATGCCGTTCACGCTGAGCCACGTGGCAGCGGTGCTGCCGGGCATCCGGTCAGACGGCTCCGGGCGGGGGCCGTTGCTCGCCTCGGCGCTGGTGATGGGCTCCCTCGCGCCCGATATGACGTACTTCGCGGCCACCGCCGTGCCGGGGGCCATGGAGTTCGGCGCCTTCACCCACGCTCTGCCGGGGCTCCTCACGGTAGACGCGGCGATCACGGCGGCGATGGTGGCCCTGTGGCTGATCCTGCGCGATCCGCTGGCGGCCCTGCTGCCGGTGCGGATGCAGGGCCGAGTCCTGGCTTGCGTTCAGGGGCGCGGCCGGGGAGCGGACGGGCCGGCGGCGTTCGCGCTGCGCTTCTATCTCTCGGCGGTCGTCGGCTCGGCCACCCATCTGGTCTGGGACGCCTTCACCCATCACGACCGCTGGGGCACCCGGCTGCTGCCGGTGCTCAACGAGTGGGTGGGCGGCCTGCCGGTGTATTCGTACGCCCAGTACGGCAGTTCGGCGCTGGCTATGGCGGTCCTCGGATGGTTCCTGGTCTCCGCGCTGCGGCGCCAGCCCGAGGTCGCGCCGCCCGCCTCGGTGCCCCTTCTCGACCGGCGCCGTCGCCGGCTCGCGTGGGCGCTGCTGGGGGTGTGCGTCCTGCTCGGCGTCGCCCACCGGTGCGCGCGCTTCTACGCGGTCTTCGGGAAGGCGGAGTCGCCGCTCGACCTCGTCCCGACCGCGTGCTTCGGCGCGGGCGCGGGGCTCGCGGTGGGGTTGGTGGTGTACGCGGTGTGGATGCGGCTCAGGGGGCGTACGGGTACGGACGCTGGCGCGCCTGCGGACGCGGGTCCGGGCGACAGCACGGGCCCAGGTGCGCGTACGGGTGCTGCCGGGGGCGCCGGTGCGGACAGGGGCACGGCCGCGGGTCCGGGCATCGGCACGGCCGCGGGTGCGCGCGGCGGTCAGGAGCGGGCCGCCGGGTCGGAGCCCGTCCGGCAGGACTCCCGCTGACCACTGGGCCGCCGCCCTAGGCCACTGCTCCCTATCTGTTCCTCTACGTGCCGAGTCCCCGCGCCGTTCGCTCGGCGCGGGGACTCGGTCGCGAGCGGGTCAGTGGGCCGCGGACTCCCAGTCCGGGCCCACGCCCACCGAGACGTCCAGCGGCGCCCGCAGCGACACCGCCGAGGCCATCTCTCGACGTACCAGCTCCTCCAGCTTCTTGCGCTCGCCCGGCGACACCTCCACCACGATTTCGTCGTGGACCTGGAGGAGCAGCCGCGAGGAGAGCCCGGCCTCCCGCAGCGCCCGGTCGACGTTCACCATGGCGACCTTGACGATGTCCGCCGCGGTGCCCTGGATCGGGGCGTTGAGCGCCATCCGCTCGGCGGCCTCGCGGCGCTGGCGGTTGTCGCTGTTGAGGTCGGGCAGATAGCGGCGCCGGCCGAGCATCGTCTCGGTGTAGCCCGTCGCGCGGGCCTCCACGACGACGCGCTGCAGATAGTCGCGCACCCCGCCGAACCGCTCGAAGTAGGTGTCCATCAGGCCCCGCGCCTCGGCGGGCTCGATGTTCAGCTGCTGGGAGAGGCCGAACGCCGAGAGCCCGTACGCCAGGCCGTACGACATCGCCTTGATCTTGCGGCGCATCTCGGCGTCGACGGCGGACTTGTCGACGGAGAACACCTGGGAGGCGACGGTGGTGTGCAGGTCCTCGCCGGAGGCGAACGCCTCCAGCAGGCCCTCGTCCTCCGACAGATGGGCCATCACCCGCAGCTCGATCTGGCTGTAGTCGGCGGTCATCAGCGACTCGAAGCCCTCGCCGACGACGAAGCCGCGGCGGATCGCCCGGCCCTCGTCGGTGCGGACCGGCACATTCTGCAGGTTGGGGTCCGTCGAGGAGAGACGGCCGGTCGCCGCCACGATCTGGCTGAAGCTGGTGTGGACGCGCTCGTCCGGGGCGATCGTCTTGACCAGGCCCTCGACGGTGACCCGCAGCTTCGCCTGCTCGCGGTGGCGCAGCATGATGACCGGCAGCTCGTGCTCGGTCTGGGCGGCGAGCCAGGCCAACGCGTCCGCGTCCGTGGTGTAACCGGTCTTGGTCTTCTTGGTCTTGGGGAGGTTCAGCTCGCCGAAGAGGACTTCCTGGAGCTGCTTGGGCGAGCCGAGGTTGAACTCGTGGCCGACGGCGGCGTGCGCCTCCTTGACGGCCTGCTGCACCGCGCCCGCGAACTGCTGCTCCATGGCCTCCAGATGCGGCCGGTCGGCCGCGATGCCGTGCCGCTCCATGCGGGCGAGCAGGGCGGAGGTGGGCAGCTCCACGTCATGGAGCAGATCGGCCGCGCCGACCTCGATCAGCCGGGCGGTGAAGGCCTCTCCGAGGTCGAGGACCGCGCGGGCCTGCGCCATCAGGGCGTCGGCCTCGGCCTGCTCGTCCTCCGCGCCGAAGGCGAGCTGGCCGTCGGCGGCGGCCGGGGCGAGCTCGCGGTGGAGGTACTCGATGGCGAGCGCGTCCAGGGCGAAGGAGCGGCGGCCCGGCTTGACCAGATAGGCGGCGAGCGCGGTGTCCATGGCGACGCCGTCGACGCTCCAGCCGTGCTCGGGGAAGACCCGCATCACGTTCTTCGCGTTGTGCAGGATCTTGTGGCGGTCGGCGTCGGAGATCCAGGCGGCGAAGGCCCGCTCGTCCTCCTCGGTCAGCTGGGTGGTGTCGAACCAGGCCGCGGCGCCGTCGGGGCCCGCGAGCGCGATCTCGGCGACGCTGCCGGCGCCGAGCGCCCAGCTGTCGACGGTGGCCACGCCGAGCGGCTGCCCCGCGTGCCGCTCCAGCCACGGCGCGAGCTCGCCGGCGCCGAGGACGTCGCCGTCCAGCTCGACGCCGGCGGCGGGCGCCGGGGCCTCTTCCTCGGCCGCGCCGGGGTCGACGGCGAGGAGGCGCTCGCGCAGGCTCGGGTTGCGGATCTCCAGGACGTCCAGCACGCCCTTGACCGCCGCGCGGTCGTACGGAGCGCGCTCCAGGTCCGCTACGGCCTTGGTCAGCTCGACGTCGCGCACCAGCTCGGTGAGGTGGCGGTTGAGCTTCACGGCGTCCAGGTGGTCGCGCAGGGCCTGGCCGACCTTGCCCTTGACCTCGTCGGCGCGCTCCACGAGCTCGGCGAACGAGCCGAACTGGTTGATCCACTTGGTGGCGGTCTTCTCGCCGACGCCGGGGATGCCCGGCAGATTGTCCGACGGGTCGCCGCGCAGGGCCGCGAAGTCGGGGTACTGCTGCGGGGTCAGGCCGTACTTCTCGGCCACTTTCTCCGGGGTGAAGCGGGTCAGCTCGGAGACGCCCTTGGTGGGGTAGAGCACGGTGGTGTGCTCGCTGACCAGCTGGAAGGAGTCGCGGTCGCCGGTGACGATCAGCACCTCGAAGCCGGCCGCCTCGGCCTGGGTGGCCAGCGTGGCGATCACGTCGTCGGCCTCGAAGCCGTCGACGGCGAAGCGCACCGCGTGCATGGCGTCGAGCAGCTCGCCGATCAGCTCGACCTGGCCCTTGAACTCGTCCGGGGTCTTGGAGCGGTTCGCCTTGTACTCGGTGAACTCCTCGGAGCGCCAGGTCTTGCGGGAGACGTCGAACGCCACCGCGAAATGCGTGGGCGACTCGTCGCGCAGCGTGTTCGCCAGCATCGACGCGAAGCCGTAGACGGCGTTGGTCGGCTGACCGGTCGCGGTCGTGAAATTCTCCGCGGGCAGCGCGAAGAACGCCCGGTACGCCAGGGAGTGCCCGTCCATGAGGAGCAGGCGCGGTCGGTTGTCTGGGGTCTTCTTCGACGCTGTCTCAGCCACGTCCCCGATCCTGCCACGTACCACTGACAATGCCGACCGTGACAGGATCTGCGGCGTACCGCAGACGCCGGCTCGAGGGAGAGCGCGATGGCCACCAAGCCGCCCACAGGCGATCCAGTCCAGGACGCGCCGCAGGTCGCGCCCCCGCTGAACGCCGCAGCGGGCATCGCCGCCGTCGGACACACCCTGCGGATCGCCCAGCAGCAGATGGGCGTCCGCCGCACCGCGCAGACGCTCCTCAAGGTCAACCAGAAGGACGGCTTCGACTGTCCGGGCTGCGCCTGGCCCGAGGGCGACAAGCGGCACAAGGCGGAGTTCTGCGAGAACGGCGCGAAGGCCGTCGCCGAGGAGGCGACGCTGCGCCGCGTCACGCCCGAGTTCTTCGCCGCGTACTCGGTGGCGGACCTCGCCGCGCGCAGCGGCTACTGGCTGGGGCAGCAGGGGCGGATCACCGAGCCCGTGTATCTGCCCGAGGGCGCCGACCGGTACGAGCCGGTGACCTGGGACCGGGCCTTCGCGATCATCGCGGAGGAGCTGACCGCGCTGGGCTCCCCCGACGAGGCGCTCTTCTACACCTCGGGCCGCACCAGCAACGAGGCGGCGTTCCTGCTGCAGCTGTTCGCCCGCGAATTCGGCACCAACAATCTTCCGGACTGCTCCAATATGTGCCATGAGTCCTCCGGCTCGGCGCTGACGGAGACGATCGGCATCGGCAAGGGCAGCGTCTCCCTGGAGGACCTGCACCAGGCGGACCTGATCATCGTGGCCGGGCAGAACCCGGGCACGAACCACCCTCGGATGCTCTCCGCCCTGGAGAAGGCCAAGGCCTCGGGCGCGCGGATCATCTCGGTGAATCCGCTGCCGGAGGCCGGCCTGGAGCGGTTCAAGAACCCGCAGACCCCGCTCGGCATGCTCAAGGGCGTCGCCCTCAACGATCTCTTCCTGCAGATCCGCATCGGCGGCGACCAGGCTCTGTTCCGGCTGCTGAACAAGCTGATCCTGGACGCGGAGGGGGCCGTGGACGAGACGTTCGTACGCGAGCACACCCATGGGTACGAGGAGTTCGCCGCGGCCGCCCGCGCCGCCGACTGGGACGAGACGCTCGCCGCGACCGGTCTCGAGCGCGCGGAGATCGAGCGGGCGCTGGCCATGGTGCTCGCGTCGAAGCGGACGATCGTGTGCTGGGCGATGGGCCTGACGCAGCACAAGCACTCCGTGCCGACCATCCGCGAGGTGGTCAACTTCCTGCTGCTGCGCGGGAACATCGGCCGCCCCGGCGCGGGCGTCTGCCCGGTGCGCGGGCACTCCAATGTGCAGGGCGACCGCACCATGGGCATCTTCGAGCGGCCCTCGCCTGCCTTTCTGGACGCCCTGGAGAAGGAGTTCGGCTTCGCTCCGCCGCGGCATCACGGGTTCGACGTCGTGCGGTCCATCCAGGCGCTGCGCGACGGGGAGGCGAAGGTCTTCTTCGCCATGGGGGGCAACTTCGTGGGAGCGACCCCGGACACCGAGGTCACCGAGGCGGCGATGCGCCGGGCCCGGCTGACCGTCCATGTGTCGACGAAGCTGAACCGCTCGCACGCCGTCACCGGCACGCGCGCGTTGATCCTCCCCACGCTCGGGCGCACCGACAGGGACGTGCAGGCGGGCGGCCGGCAGGTCGTCACGGTGGAGGACTCCATGGGGATGGTCCACGCCTCGCGCGGCAACCTCCCCCCGGCCGGCCCTCGTCTGCTGTCCGAGCCGGCCATCGTGGCGCGCATGGCGCGCGCCGTGCTCGGGACGGGCTCGGCGACGCCCTGGGAGGACTTCGAGAAGGACTATGGAGCGATCCGCGACCGCATCGCGCGCGTGGTGCCCGGCTTCGAGGACTTCAACGCGAAGATCGCCCGGCCGGGCGGGTTCGCGCTCCCGCACGCGCCGCGCGACGAGCGCCGCTTCCCCACGGCCACCGGGAAGGCCAACTTCACGGCGGCGCCCGTGGAGTACCCGAGGGTCCCCGCGGGCCGGCTGCTGCTGCAGACGATGCGCTCGCACGATCAGTACAACACCACGATCTATGGGCTCGACGACCGCTACCGGGGCATCAAGGGCGGCCGCCGGGTCGTGATGGTGCACCCCGGGGACGCGCGGGAGCTGGGCCTGGCGGACGGCTCGTACGTCGATCTGGTCAGCGAGTGGAAGGACGGCGTGGAGCGGCGCGCGCCCGGGTTCCGGGTCGTGCACTACCCCACCGCCCGGGGGTGCGCCGCGGCGTACTACCCGGAGACGAACGTGCTGGTGCCGCTGGACTCGACCGCCGACACCAGCAACACCCCCGCGAGCAAGTCGGTGATCGTGCGTCTGGAACAATCACAGCCCGCCTAAGCGTTCGCTCAGGCAGCTGACGACGTACGACGAGAACGGAGCCAGGCCCCATGGGCGAGCAGACCACCGTGAAGTTCCCGCAAGAGGTCCTCGACGAGTACGCCGCGCTCGGGATCGACCTGCCCGCGCTCTTCTCCGCCGGGCACCTGGGCAACCGCATGGGCGTGCAGATCCTCGAGGCGTCGGCGGAGCGCGTCGTCGGCACGATGCCCGTCGAGGGCAACACCCAGCCGTACGGACTGCTGCACGGCGGCGCGTCCGCGGTGCTCGCCGAGACGCTGGGCTCGATCGGCACGATGCTGCACGGCGGCATCACCAAGATCGCCGTGGGCGTGGACCTCAACTGCACGCACCACCGGGGCGTCCGCTCGGGTGTGGTCACGGGCGTGGCGACGCCCGTGCACCGCGGCCGGTCCACGGCCACGTACGAGATCGTCATCACCGACGAGCAGGACAAGCGGGTCTGCACGGCCCGGCTGACCTGTCTGCTGCGCGACGCCCCGTCGTCCGCGCCCGCCGGCTGAGCCGTCCCGGCCCCGACCTGACACCCGAAATGCCTGTGCATTTCGGGTGTTCTGCTTTCACGGTCGAAAAATCACCACAACGCCCCCTTCATTCGGGATGAGCCGGACAACCCTTCCCCTATTCGCACCTGTGTCCGAGGCAAAGCATTGACAGGCGTCGGCGCCCTTGTGCACGATCATCCGAACCGGGGGGAATCATGGAGGGTGTTTGCGCCTGTGAAGTGGATTCTTGGCGTCTTAGTCATCGGGGGAATCGGGGCCTTCCTGGTCGTACGCCACCTGCGCGGACGATTCGTCGTGGTCACGGTCGAAGGCGCCAGCATGAGCCCGACGCTGACGCCCGGCGATCAAGTCGTCGTGGAGCGCCGCAAAATCACGGCCGTTCGCTCCGGCGATGTGATAGTGCTCCGGCCGCCGAAGAAATCGGAACGCTACGATCCGGTAGACGCCGAGGCCTGGAACATCAAGCGGGCCGCCGCACTGCCCGGCGATCCGGTGCCCGAGGGAATTCCCGGAGGCGAAGGTCTCGCACAGGTGCCGCAGAAGTCCCTGGTGGTATTCGGCGACAATCCTGACAGTATCGACTCCAGGCATCGCGGATTCTTTCCCGCGGACCAGATCCTGGGCGTAGCGATTCGCGTACTCGGCGGTCGCGCCTTGTGAACGAAACCGGGGGAAGGCATTCAGCACCAATGGGAATCGAGTTTCGGGTGCTCGGCCCGATGGAGATTTCGACGGGGACCGGGGCGATCCATGTGGCTGCGGGCAAGCAGCGCACCATCCTCGCCATGCTGCTGACGCACACGGGACACGTCGTCCCGGTGCACAAGCTCGTCGAGGAGGTGTGGGGGGACGATCCGCCGCATTCGGCGGTGCCCAATCTCCGTACGTACGTGATGCAGTTGCGGCGGCTGCTCAGTCCGCTCGACGACGCGGCGGGGGCCCGTCTGACGACCTCCCGGTCCGGCTACGCGCTGCGGCTGGCCGACGGCGAGTTCGACCTCGTGCGCTTCGAGACGCTCGCCGCCCGCGGGCGAGAGGCGGCGGCCCGTCAGGAATTCACCGAGGCGGCCGACGCGTTCAGTCGGGCTCTTGCCCTGTGGCGCGGAAGTCCCCTGGAGGACATCACGCTCGGACCGGCCCTGCGCGGCGCGACCGCGAGCCTCACCGAGCAGTATCTGAGCACGGTGGAGAATTACGCGGACGTCGAACTCTCCCTCGGCATGGGGACGGTCCTGGTCGAGCGTTTAAGACAGCTGGCGCGAAGATATCCGCTGCGCGAGCGCATTCACAGCCAGCTGATGATCTCCCTGTACCGAAGCGGCGACACGGCGGCCGCGCTCGCCGCTTTCACCGACGCCCGCACGGCCCTGCGCGACGAGCTCGGCCTGGACCCGGGACCCGAGCTCTCCCAGACGCACGCGGCGATACTGCGCAGAGCCCCCCATCTGATGCCGTCCGGCCATGTGGGAGAGGTCGGCGCCGCCCGTTCACGCACTTTCAGCGATCCGCCCCGACAGCTCCCGAGGGAGTCGACGGTATTCGTCGGCCGGGACCTCGAGATTACAAGTGCACACTCCGCGTTGCGCTCGACCGGGCGTCATACGGAAGGCGCTCCGGTGGTCGTTTTCCACGGCTCCAGCGGACTGGGAAAGTCCGCTTTGGCTCTCCGCACCGCACATTCCGTGGCCGACCGCTACCCCGACGGCCAGCTCTACGTGGACCTCCAGGGCTCCCGCCCCCGGCTGGAGCCGCCCCGCCCGGTGGACGTGCTCGGCCGCTTCCTGCGCGCGCTGGGCATGCCGCGCGACAGCGTGCCCGGCACGCTCGCCGAGGCCGCCGCGGGCTATCAGTCGATGCTGGCGGGGCGGCGCATCCTGATCGTCGCCGACAACGCCTCGCACGCCGGGCAGGTGATGCCGCTGCTCCCGGCGAGCAGCGAGTGCGCCGTGCTGATCACCAGCCGGAGCATTCTGCCCACGCTGGACGCGGTGCGGATCGCGGCGCGGCCGCTGAACGACGCCGACTCCCTGCGCATGCTGGCCCAGTCGACCGGTCAGCGCAGGGTGGTCGCCGACCCGGCGGGGGCGGCGGAGATCGTCCGCTGGTGCGAGGGCAATCCGCTGGCGCTGAGCATCGTGGGGGCCCGGTTCGCCGGACGGCCGGACTGGTCGCTCAGCGGCTTCGCGCAGCGGCTGCGCGATCCCGCACGGCGGCTGGACGAGCTGCAGATCGCCGAGCTGTCGCTGCGCTGCTGTCTCGAGGTCAGCTATCACGATCTGCTGCGCGGCGAGGAGGGGGCGCGGCACGTCGCGCGGATCTTCCGCCGGCTGAGCGCGGTGGAGTCGCCGTTCACGGCGGCCCGGGCCGCGGAGCTGACGGGCTGCGGTCCTTCGTCGGCCGAGCGCGCCCTGGACGAGCTGGTGGCCGTCGGCCTCTTGGAGCCGGCCGCCCAGGGCACGTACCGCATGCGCTCTCTGGTACGCCTCTACGCCGCCGAGCTGGCGGCGGCGGAGGGGCCGCCGCCGTGCGGCATCCCGGCCGGGATGGTCCTCACCCGGCCGGGGAGCTGACCGGCTGGGCGTCGGGCTCGTCGCGGTAGCCCTCGGCCTGGATGGCGAACAGCCGCGCGTACTGCCCGCCGTCGGCCATCAGCGACTCGTGCGTGCCCCGCTCGACGATCCGGCCGCCGTC
Source organism: Streptomyces sp. NPDC051907 (assembly GCF_040681075.1). Lineage (NCBI taxonomy): Bacteria > Bacillati > Actinomycetota > Actinomycetes > Kitasatosporales > Streptomycetaceae > Streptomyces > Streptomyces sp. NPDC051907. Next base: position 25,528 of record NZ_JBFAYB010000073.1, read on the forward strand.
GAGCACCACGATCGCATCGGCCTCGCGGACCGCGCCGAGCCGGTGCGAGACCAGCAGGCTGGTGCGGCCGGCGCGGTGCTCGCGCAGCCTGCGGTGGATCTCGTGCTCGGCCTGGGCGTCCAGGCCCGCGCTCGGCTCGTCGAGGATCAGCAGGTCGCGTCCGTCGCGCAGCAGCGTCCGGGCCAGCGCGAGCCGCTGCCACTGGCCGCCCGAGAGCACGACGCCCGCCTGCGGGTCGTCCTCGTCGGTCAGGTCGGTGAAGATCCGGCTGAGCAGGGTGTCGTAGCCGCGGGGCAGCCCCTCGACCACGGTGTCGACGTCCGCGGCCCGCGCGGCCCGGCGCAGCCGGCTCCGGTCGCAGAGCGCGTCGATCTCGCCGACCCCGATGTTCTCCGCGGCCGTCAGGTCGTAGCACATGTAGTCCTGGAACAGCACGCCCATCCGGCGGCGCAGCTCGGCGGGCGGCACGTCGCGGATGTCGACGCCGTCCCAGAGGATCGCCCCGCGGGTGGGGTCGTAGAACCGGCACAGCAGCTTGATGAGCGTGCTCTTGCCCGCTCCGTTGAGGCCGACCAGCGCCAGCGCGGCGCCGTGGTCGATGGTGAGGTCGAGGCCGCGGAGCACCCAGGGATGACTGTCGTCGTAGCGGAACCAGACGTTCCGAAGCTCTATGGCGCCACGCAGCGCGGGCAGCTCGGACTTCTCGGCCCTCCCGGCGCGCGGGGGAAGGTCGTCGGGGAGCGTCACCACCTTGTCGTGGTAGCCGAAGACGAGCAGCGCCTGGTGCGCGAGGGCCACGTTGTCCACCAGGCTCGTCAGCGCGCCCTGCGTGCCGGCCACCGCGGCGACGAAGGCCGTCACATCGCCGGCGCTCAGCTCCCCGGAGGTCGCCGCCCGCACCGCCCAGACGAGCCCCGCGCCCGCGACGAGAGTGGAGAGCAGCGCCAGCAGCGACTGGGTACGCGTCTCCTGGCCGTCGAGGCGCCGCTCCCCCGCCTGCTGGGTGGCGAGCTCGCCGAGCATGCGGCCCCGCAGGAAGTCCCCGAGGCCGAACAGCCGGGTCTCCTTCGCCGAGCGCACATCGGTGATCAGCAGCGAGTAGAAGATCTGCCGCCGGGTCGCCGGGGAGACGCCGGCCATCATCGTCACCCGGCGCCGCGACAGCGCCAGCCGGGCCAGCAGCGCGGGCAGCGCGGCGACGGTCACCAGCGCGGCCATGGCGGGGCTGAGCAGGGAGAGGGTGCCCAGCAGGCTCACCAGGGTGATGACGTTGCGCGCGGTGTCGAACAGCCCGGTGGTGACCGGGCCCATCGCGCCGCCCGACGCCTGCATGGCCATGCTCAGGTCGTTGCGGAACTCCGGGTTCTCGAAGCGCGAGAGGCCCTGGAAGCCGTTGATCGTCGTGTAGAGCCGGTCCTGCATCAGCCGGTCGAGGCGGCGGGCGAGCTCGCTCTGGAAGTAGTTGGCCAGATGCGGCAGCACGCCGGCCGCCAGCCCCACGCCGGCGAGGCAGAGCGCCCAGCGCAGCACCCCGTCCGACCGCCCGGCGGCCAGGCCGTCGACGATGAACTTGGTGAACCAGGCGGTCGCCGTCGGCAGCAGCCCCGAGACGACCGTGATCGCCAGATAGCCGGCCGCCAGGAGCGGCCCCGCCCGCCAGCACAGCAGCCATGCCGTGCCGACGTGGCGGAGCCGTGGCCGCGGCCGCCCCCCGTTCGGCCGCGGCTCCTCCTGGTCGCCCTGGTCGCCCGGCCCGTCCACCGGAGCCGGTCGCTCTGCGGTCACGCGGTCGGGGCGGGCTCGGCCAGGGCGGCGAGCGCGGCGGAGGCCGGGGCCGCGCCCGGGGCCGGCAGCTCCTGCGGGTCGGTCACGGCGCGGACGACCGCGCCCTCGCCGTCCGCCTCGACGAAGGTCGGGAAGGCCTCGATCGCCACGGCCTCCACCAGCTCGCGCGCCTGCTCGCCGCGCAGGACGAACGCCACGCCCTCCACATGGCGCACAAGCGCGTCGACGTCGCTCCCTCGGCCGGAGATCACCGCGACGGCGTTCCGTCCCCGCACCCGCGCGGCGAACTCCGGCGCGTGGTCGTGGCAGGTCTCGCACTGGGCGTCGAAGAAGGCCACCACCCGGGCGCCGCCTTCGCCCGCCTCCGTCAGCGCCTGCGGCAGGGTCGTGCCGACCAGCACGCTCGGGTCGTACGGAACGAACGGCCGCTGGCCGGGCGCCCCGGGCAGGCCGTGCCCGGCCGCCCCGCCGACGGCCGCGAGCTTCTCGGAGTGCTCGCGCAGCCGGCGCAGCACCGCGAACGTGAGCAGCAGGTCGAACAGGCACAGCGCGCCCACGAGGACAACGGCCGCAATCAGAATCGTCATCGCAATCCCTTACTCATGCGTGCTCATGGCTCATGACTCATGGCTCATGGCGGGCGAGGTGGTGAAGAGGGCCGTCAGGTCGTCGAGGCGCACCACGAGCAGCACGCCGATCACGCCGGCGGTCAGCGCGAGCGCGCCCGCGCCGGCGTTCGGCGGCCAGTGGGCCCCCTCGGCGAGCGAGAGCACGAGCCCGGCGGCGGCGGCGAGCGCCAGGAACAGGTTGCGTACGACGTGGACCGGGCCCAGCGGAGCGGCCGAGGCGCCGAAGCACCGGCAGGGCTCGCGGCGGCCGCGGCGCAGCGCGAGCGCGATTCCCGCCGTGAAGACGATCAGGAGAGCGGCCGCCAGCGCGAATCCGGCGGGGACGGCCGCCGGCCAGGCGAGCAGGACGACCACGGCGGCCTCCGTCGCGGCGACGGCGGCCGCCGCGGGGGCGGCGAGCCTGCGCGGCAGCAGCCGCATGGCTCGGATCGACGCGGCGAACTCGTCGAACGCCGCCCGCCCCCGCAGCTTCCCGGCAACCGCGACCAGGAAGACGCCGACCAGGAGAACCCGGCAGGCGAACAAGAGATAGATCATGCTCAGAAGCAGTTGACGATGCGCTCGATGTTGCAGGGGGTACAGCCGCTCGTGCCGCCCACCACGTGGCAGGTGCGGAAACGGGCACGACGCTCGCTGATGCAGTAGCAGCGCTCCGTCCAGCTGGTGTCCGCCTGGGCGGTTGCCTTGGGCACCAACCGCTCGAGCACGCGGTCTCCGAGCTTTCCTATGGAACCGATCATGTTTCACTCCCGTTTCTACTGAACCGAGGGAGCGGCCCGCGCCGCCGGAGCGGGTGGGAGCCGCCGAGCAGGCCGCACGCTACCCACGCCCCATAGATCCGGGCATACAAGAGATCTACATCCGTCATTGAGTAACCGATCGTGACGAACTAGCGTTCCCCCATGAGGACTCCGCCGCGCTCCTCCCTCCGCCTCGCCGCATCCGCGCTCCTCGCCGCAGCCCTCGCCGTCGGCTGCTCCACCTCACGTCCGCCTTCCGGACACACCGCCTCCATATCCGGGTCACCGGCCGACGAACCGGTGCGCGTCTGCACGGAACTCGTGGCGTTCTGGGCCAAGACGCTGATCAGAGGCGGGCCAGGGGCTGGTCTCGACTGGGAGCAGAAGGGAATGTCGATCGACCAACACGCCATCCACGAGGACGTAGTTGCCGCCGCGCGGGTGGAGCAGAAACAGCAAGGAAGCGCGGCGGCAATGGAACTGATAGAGCGCCAGACGCGGGCTCGATGCACCGCCGAGAGGGGCGCGGAAGGCGGCGGAGAACACTGAAATGATCTTGGGCGATCATTACTCTCCGTAATGGTCGAGGGATAGTGAAACGAAAAGGGAACAGCCCTCCCTTTCCCTCGCCGCGAGATGTGAGGCCAGGCAATAGCCGACTTTTCGTCAAGATCGAGCCCAGCACCAAGATCGCTTCAAGCCCCTTACCGGAACTGCGCGTTCTCACTATGCGGTCACTTCGGTGGCGGGAATTTAGGCCCAATCTGTCCGCACTGCGCCCCTCGATTCTCTCCCCCGGCATAACAAGACAGTCACATCCTGACCTTCCCCCATCCCGCACCCGCTCACCTGCGCTTAGAGTCACGGCCAGTCACCGCGCCGCCGGGCGCTTCTGCTGCACGGACCTGTACCAACCCAGTACGGCCCGGCGAGACACACGGCGCCCTCACCAGAGGAAGCCGCGCCAGGGAGAGGATTCATCGTGCGACACCGTTCCTTGCTCATACTCACCTCCGTTCTGACCACGGGGGCGCTCACGCTCACCGCCTGCGGTTCGCGCGACGACGACAAGAAGAGCAGCGAAGGCGGCAACACCACCGTCGTCATCGGCGTTGACGCGCCCCTCACCGGTGCCAACTCCGCCATCGGACTCGGCATCCAGTACGGCGTGCAGATCGCCGTCGACGACGCCAACGAGAAGAAGCTCGTCCCGGGCGTCACCTTCAAGGTCAAGGCCTTCGACGACAAGGCGCTGCCGGCCTCCGGCCAGCAGAACGCCAGCAAGCTGGTCGCCGACAAGGACGTCCTCGGCGCCATCGGCCCGCTGAACTCGGGCGTCGCCGTCTCCATGCAGCAGGTCTTCGCCACCGCCAACATGGTGCAGATCTCCCCCGCGAACACCGCTCCCGAGCTGACGCAGGGCAAGGACTGGGCCACCGGCGACAAGAAGCGCGCCTACAAGACGTACTTCCGCACCGCCACCACGGACGCCCTCCAGGGCGGCTTCGCGGCTGAGTACGCGGCCAAGACCCTCAAGAAGAAGAAGGTCTACCTTGTCGACGACAAGCAGACCTACGGCGCCGGTCTGGCCCGTCTCTTCAAGCAGAACTTCACCAAGGCCGGCGGCGCCGTCGCGGGCGAGGACCACGTCAACACCGGCGACAAGGACTTCGGCACCCTGGTGACGAAGATCAAGGACTCCGGCGCCGATCTGCTTTACTACGGCGGTCAGTACGACGAGTCGCAGATCCTGACCAAGCAGCTGAAGGAAGCGGGCGTCAAGATCCCGCTGTTCGGCGGCGACGGAATGTTCACCGACACCTACATCAAGACCGCCGGTGCGGCCTCGGACGGCGACCTCGTCACCTCCGTCGGCGTCCCGGTCGACACCCTGCCGGCCGCCAAGGACTTCGTCGCCAAGTACAAGGCGAAGAAGTACCCGGGTGACTACGCCGCCTACGGTGGCTACTCCTACGACGCCGCCAACGCCATCATCAAGGCCGTCGGCAACATCGTGAAGGACGGCAAGGTCCCGTCCGACGCCCGCGCCAAGATCGTCGAGGAAGTCCAGAAGACGAACTTCGAGGGCATCGCCGGTCCCGTCTCCTTCGACGACTTCGGCGACACGAACAACAAGCAGCTGACCGTCTACCAGGTCAAGGACGGCAAGTGGGCCGCGGTGAAGAGCGGCACCTACAACGCCGGCTGATCCACCCCAGCGCACGCACAACCTAGGGCCGCGCGGCCACGACCACACGTCACCGCGCGGCCCGACTTCTACCCCCTTGCTCACTCTCCCCACCACATGGAGGCCATGCGGTGAACACCCTGCCGCAACAGCTGGCCAACGGGCTGATTCTCGGCTCGATGTACGGGCTGATCGCCATCGGCTACACGATGGTGTACGGCATCGTCCAGCTCATCAACTTCGCCCATGGCGAGATCTTCATGACCGGCGCCTTCGGCGGACTCACGGTCTTCCTCCTTATGCCCAGCGGCACTTCCATGTGGGTACTCCTCCCACTGATGCTGCTCGGCGGCGCCATCGTCGCCGTACTCATCGCCGTGGGAGCGGAACGTTTCGCATACCGGCCACTACGAGGGGCGCCACGGCTGGCGCCACTGATCACCGCGATCGGACTCTCGCTCGCGCTGCAGCAGGTCATCTTCAACCTCTACCCCGAGGCGAAGAACGACCGGGTGTTCCCGCAGATACCGGGCGGCCCCTTCGACATCGGCTCGATCAAGATCCAGACCGGTGACGTCTTCCTGCTGATCGCCGCGCCGCTCTGCATGGCCATGCTGGCCTTCTTCATCCGCACCTCGCGCACCGGCCGCGCCATGCAGGCCACCGCGCAGGACCCGGACACCGCTCAGCTCATGGGCATCGACACCAACCGGATCATCGTGATCGCGTTCGCGATCGGCGGCTTCTTCGCCGCGGTCGCCGGTGTCGCCTGGGGTCTGAAGTACGGCACGGTCAAGTTCGACATGGGCTTCATCACCGGCCTGAAGGCGTTCACCGCGGCCGTCCTCGGCGGCATCGGGAACATCTACGGCGCGATGCTCGGCGGAGTGGTCCTCGGCCTCTCCGAAGTCCTCGCCAGCGCCTACATCTCCGAGATCCCCGGCATGGAGCAGCTCGGCGGCGGATCCTGGGCCCCCGTCTGGGCCTTCGTCCTTCTCATCCTCGTTCTGCTGTTCCGACCACAAGGTCTACTCGGCGAACGCGTCGCGGACAGGGCGTGATCGGTATGTCCACCACCACCGACATCACGAAGAACGAAGCCGCTCCCGCCGTGGAGGCGGGCGGTCTGATAGCGCTGCCGCAGTCCGCGGCCCGCGCCCTGGTCGCGGGCGGCGCCGCCCTGACCATCGCCAGCACCTTCCTGTCCTGGACCTGGACGGCTGCCTTCCCCGGCAACCTGACGGTCTACGGCTACCCCGCCGGCCTGCAGATCCTCACGCTGGTCGCGGCCGCCGTGGCGCTGCTCTTCGGCCTGAACCTGTTCAACGTGCGCGGACTGGGCTGGGTCAACCCGGCCAAGGCCACCGCACCGGTCTTCCTCGCCTCGCTGGCGGCGTTCGCGGTCGTCTGGTTCACGATGATCGCCATCGCGGTCGAACTCGGCGGTCTGGCCAACCTCGAGCCCGGCGGCTTCGTCGCGGCCATCGCCGCGGCGCTGCCGATCGTCGGCGCGCTGGCGCTCCCCAGCCCGGGAGACACCTTCAAGGCGTACTTCCGCAAGCCCGAGCGCATCCCGGCCCCGACCACCGAGCTCGCCCCCTGGGCGCAGCGGCTGGTCATCACGCTGGCCGCGACGGTCGGCCTGATCGCCTTCACGTACGGCATCGGCGTGGACGACGAGGAGAGCCAGACCTTCATCGGCTTCCTGATCCTCGTGCTCTTCACCACCTGGGCGCTGTTCGCGGCGGGCCTCACCGAGCGCTACTCGCACCTCAACGCCCAGCACCGGGGCTTCGCCACCGCGATGATCTTCCTCGCCGCGGCGATCTTCCCCTTCACCCAGTCCGACGACGCCAACGCCAACCTCGGCGTGAGCATCCTGATCTTCGGCACGGTCGCCCTCGGCCTCAACATCGTCGTCGGCCTCACCGGTCTGCTCGACCTCGGCTACGTCGCCTTCCTCGGCGTCGGCGCGTACGCCGCGGCCCTGGTGTCCGGCTCGGAGTTCTCCCGGTTCTCCGGCGTCCAGTTCCCCTTCTGGGCGGCCGCGCTGACCGGTATGGCGGCCTCGCTGGTCTTCGGTGTGCTGATCGGCGCCCCGACCCTGCGACTGCGCGGCGACTACCTCGCCATCGTGACGCTCGGCTTCGGCGAGATCTTCCGTATCGCGATCAACAACATGGACGGCACCTCGGGTCCGGACCTCACCAACGGCCCCGACGGCATCGCCCAGATCCCCGACCTGGAGATCCTCGGCTTCAACTTCGGGGAGGTACACGAGGTCGCGGGCTTCACCCTCGGCCGGTTCGCGAACTACTTCTTCCTGATGCTGCTGATCACGGCGCTCGTGGTGCTGGTCTTCACCCGCGCCGCCGACTCCCGTATCGGCCGCTCCTGGATCGCGATCCGCGAGGACGAGACCGCCGCCACCGCCATGGGCATCAACGGCTTCCGCGTCAAGCTGATCGCGTTCGCGCTCGGCGCGGCGCTGGCCGGCCTCGCGGGAACGGTCAGCGCGCACGTCACCTACAGCGTGGTGCCCAACCCGTACCAGTTCGCCGGCGCGGCCCCGCCCAACTCGGCCTTCCTGCTGGCGGCCGTCGTCCTGGGCGGCATGGGCACCGTCGCGGGCCCGATCCTGGGCGCGACGCTGCTCTACCTGATCCCGGAGAAGCTCGGCTTCCTCAAGGAGTACGAGCTGCTGGCCTTCGGCATCGCTCTGGTGCTCCTGATGCGCTTCCGTCCGGAGGGCGTCATCGCCAACCGGCGCCAGCAGCTGGAGTTCCACGAGACCGGGCAGCTCGACGTACCGGATGAAAAAGGCCTGACGGAGAACACCGTCGGCGTCACCAAGTCAGGGGCGTGACCATCATGACTACGGCCACGGCCACCACTGTCCTGCAGGCATCGGGCGTCACGATGCGCTTCGGCGGCCTCACCGCCGTGCGCTCCGTCGACCTCACCGTCAACAGCGGCGAGATCGTCGGGCTCATCGGGCCGAACGGCGCCGGCAAGACCACCTTCTTCAACTGCCTCACCGGCCTGTACGTCCCCACCGAGGGCAAGGTCAGCTACAAGGGCACCGTCCTGCCGCCCAAGCCCCATCTGGTCACGCAGGCCGGCATCGCCCGTACCTTCCAGAACATCCGGCTCTTCGCCAATATGACCGTTCTGGAGAACGTCCTCGTCGGCCGCCACACCAGGACCAAGGAAGGCCTCTGGTCGGCGCTGCTGCGGGGGCCGGGCTTCAAGAAGGCGGAGCGGGTCTCCCGCGAACGCGCCATGGAGCTCCTGGAGTTCATCGGCCTGGAGCACAAGGCCGACCACCTCGCCCGCAACCTGCCCTACGGCGAGCAGCGCAAGCTGGAGATCGCCCGGGCGCTGGCGAGCGAGCCCGGCCTGCTGCTCCTCGACGAGCCGACGGCCGGCATGAACCCGCAGGAGACGCGGGCGACCGAGGAGCTCGTCTTCGCCATCCGCGACAAGGGCATCGCCGTGCTCGTCATCGAGCACGACATGCGCTTCATCTTCAACCTCTGCGACCGGGTCGCCTGTCTGGTCCAGGGCGAGAAGCTCGTCGAGGGCACGGCCGACGTCGTGCAGGGCGACGAGCGCGTGGTCGCCGCGTACCTCGGCGAGCCGTTCGAGGGCGCGCCGGGCGCGGAGGAGCTCGCCGAGGTAGAGGCGGCGGAGGCGGCGCAGCACGCGTCGGCCGACGAAGCCGAGGCCGAGGCGCCCAAGGCCGCCGAGGCGTCCAAGCTCTCCAAGGCGCCCGCCGAGGAGGCTGAGGCCGAGGCTGCTGCCCCGGCCGCTGCGGACTCGACCGAGACCGAGACCGAGGCTGCCGCCGAGGCCGAGGCCGAGGAGTCCGAGCAGTCCGAGGAGTCCAGCGGCTCCGACGCGTCGGAATCCGACGCGGCGCCGGCCGCCTCCGACTCCCGCACCACCCGCACCACCGCTCCGGAAGGGGACGCCTCATGACCGCCCTCCTCGAGGTCGAGGACCTGAAGGTCGCCTACGGCAAGATCAAGGCCGTCAAGGGCATCTCCTTCTCCGTCGAGGCCGGCCAGGTCGTCACCCTCATCGGCACCAACGGCGCCGGCAAGACGACCACGCTGCGCACGCTGTCCGGTCTGCTCAAGCCGTCCAGCGGCCGGATCATGTTCGACGGCAAGCCGCTCAGCGGAGTGCCCGCCCACAAGATCGTGTCGCTCGGACTGGCGCACTCGCCCGAGGGCCGGCACATCTTCCCGCGTCTGTCGATCCTCGAGAACCTCCAGCTCGGAGCGTTCCTGCGGAGCGACAAGGCGGGTATCGAGAAGGACATCCAGCGCGCCTACGACCTCTTCCCGATCCTGGGAGAGCGCAGGAAGCAGGCCGCCGGCACCCTCTCGGGCGGTGAGCAGCAGATGCTGGCCATGGGACGCGCGCTCATGTCCCAGCCGAAGCTGCTGATGCTGGACGAGCCGTCGATGGGCCTCTCCCCGATCATGATGCAGAAGATCATGGAGACCATCGTCGAGCTCAAGGCCCAGGGCACCACGATTCTGCTCGTCGAGCAGAACGCCCAGGCCGCCCTCTCCCTGGCGGACCAGGCGCACGTCATGGAGATCGGCAGCATCAAGCTGTCGGGCCCCGGCCAGGAACTGCTCCACGACGAGTCCGTCCGCAAGACGTACCTCGGCGAGGACTGAGCCGCACGACAAGGAAGAGGCCCGCACCCCGAGCAGGGGGTGCGGGCCTCTTCCTTGTCTACGCCGTACGGGCTCGTCTACGCGGGACCGGCCTGTCCACGCCGTACGGGCTCGACTGCGCGGTACGGGCGCGACGCCGGCCGGCGCGGCCGAGCTGCTACTGGCCGCCCTTCGCCGCCTTCTTCTCCTCGGCGTCCTCGATGACGGCCTCGGCGACCTGCTGCATCGACAGCCGCCGGTCCATCGACGTCTTCTGAATCCAGCGGAACGCGTTCGGCTCGGTCAAGCCGTACTGCGTCTGCAGGATGCTCTTCGCGCGGTCCACCAGCTTGCGGGTCTCCAGTCGCTGCGAGAGGTCGGCGACCTCCTTCTCCAGAGCCTTCAGCTCGGTGAAGCGGGAGACCGCCATCTCGATGGCGGGCACGACGTCGCTCTTGGAGAACGGCTTGACCAGATAGGCCATCGCGCCCGCGTCCCTGGCCCGCTCGACCAGGTCGCGCTGGGAGAACGCGGTCAGCATCAGCACCGGGGCGATGGACTCCTCGGCGATCTTCTCGGCCGCGGAGATGCCGTCCAGGACGGGCATCTTCACATCGAGGATGACCAGGTCGGGGCGGTGCTCCCGGGCCAGCTCGACGGCCCGCTGGCCGTCGCCGGCCTCGCCGACCACCGCGTATCCCTCTTCTTCGAGCATCTCTTTGAGGTCGAGCCGGATGAGGGCCTCGTCCTCGGCGATGACGACGCGGGTCGTCAGCGGAGGGACGTGCGACTGGTCGTCGTCGGCGACGGGCTGGGGCGACTCGGGGGCGGTCACGGGACTCCTCATTCCAAGGCAGGGTGCTCCCCATGAGCCTACCCAGCTCCTGTATGGTTGGGACACGAAGGGTCTTCGTGTTCCTTCGTTTCCAAGGGCGCCCCGGTAGCCCAGCGGTAGAGGCAATGGTCTCAAACACCATCCAGCGTGGGTTCGAATCCCACCCGGGGTACTTTCCCTGATATTCCAAGGTCACGACTTGAGGCCCCTCTGCGGAGGGGCCTCGTTCGCTTGCGGGGCCTGCTACTTGGGGCTGTCGTCCTCGCCGATGTGGTGGACCCGGACCAGATTGGTGGAACCGGCGACTCCGGGCGGCGAGCCCGCCGTGATCACCACGATGTCGCCCTTCGCGCAGCGGCCGATCTTCAGCAGCTCCTCGTCGACCTGGGCCACCATCGCGTCGGTGGACCCCACCTGCGGACCGAGGAAGGTCTCCACTCCCCAGGTGAGATTGAGCTGGGAGCGGGTCGCCGGGTCCGGGGTGAAGGCCAGCAGCGGGATCGGGGAGCGGTAGCGGGAGAGCCGTCTGACCGTGTCGCCGGACTGGGTGAAGGCGACGAGGAACTTCGCGCCGAGGAAGTCGCCCATCTCCGCCGCCGCCCGGGCCACCGCGCCGCCCTGGGTGCGGGGCTTGCTGCGCTCGGTCAGCGGGGGCAGCCCCTTGGCGAGGACGTCCTCCTCGGCCGCCGCGAGGACGCGGCTCATCGTCTGCACGGTCTCGACGGGGTACTTGCCGACGCTCGTCTCGCCCGACAGCATCACCGCGTCGGTGCCGTCCATGACGGCGTTGGCGACGTCGGAGACCTCGGCGCGGGTGGGGCGGGAGTTCTCGATCATCGAGTCGAGCATCTGGGTCGCGACGATGACCGGCTTGGCGTTGCGCTTGGCGAGCTTGATGGCGCGCTTCTGGACGATCGGCACCTGCTCCAGCGGCATCTCGACGCCCAGGTCTCCGCGGGCGACCATGATCCCGTCGAAGGCGGCCACGATGTCGTCGATGTTCTCGACGGCCTGCGGCTTCTCGATCTTGGCGATGACCGGGAGCCGGCGGCCCTCCTCGTCCATGATCCGCAGGACGTCCTCGATGTCGCGTCCGCTGCGCACGAAGGAGAGCGCGATGACGTCCGCGCCGGTCCGCAGGGCCCAGCGGAGGTCCTCGACGTCCTTCTCGGAGAGCGCGGGGACGGAGACGGCGACGCCGGGGAGGTTGAGCCCCTTGTGGTCGGAGACCACGCCGCCCTCGACGACGACGGTGTGCACACGGGGGCCCTCGACCCGGGTGACTTCGAGGGCGACCTTGCCGTCGTCGACCAGAATCCGCTCGCCGACGGTCACATCGGCGGCGAGGCCGCTATAGGTGGTGCCGCACAGATGGCGGTCGCCCTCCACCTCCTCGACGGTGACGGTGAACTCATCGCCGCGTTCAAGCAGTACAGGTCCTTCACGGAAGCGGCCCAGTCGAATCTTCGGACCTTGAAGGTCGGCAAGGACGCCGACGCTGCGGCCCGTTTCATCGGAGGCTTTGCGAACGCGCTGATAGCGCTCCTCGTGCTCGGCGTAGGTGCCGTGGCTGAGGTTGAGGCGGGCGACGTCCATTCCGGCCTCGACCAATGCCTTGATCTGGTCGTATGTGTCGGTGGCGGGCCCCAGAGTACAGACGATCTTTGCTCGGCGCATATGTCGAGCCTATGGCCTACCGACCGGTAGAGAATGGGCCGAGCATGACTGCTCAACAACCTTTACGTGAAGGTCTATTGACAACTGTTGAATTGTGCGCGGGGTCGCTCCGATGAGCATTCCCGGCAGGCCTCCGGGCGGCGCGGCCCGAGGGTGCGGGCCGTCGCCGTCCCCTCGCGCTACAGCTTCGGCGGAGTCATCGTGAAGCGGGCGTTCACCTGCGCGTACACCGTCTGGCGCTGCGGCTCCAGATCGAGGGCCGGGGCCATCTCGGCGGCGTCCGCTCCCCCGTAGCCGGCGCTGCGCGCCGCGCCGAAGGCGACCGGGACGGCGTAGTCCTGGGCGTTCTCCGCGCCCAGGTCGGCCAGCTCGACCAGCGCGGACAGCTGGGCGCCCAGCGCGTCGGCGTACTCACGGGCCCGCTGGACGGCTTCCTTCACCGCCTGACGGCGGGCCTCCCCGTGGGCCGGCGAGTCGGGGCGCAGCGACCACCAGGGGCCGTCCACCCGGGTCAGCTCCAGGTCGGCGAGCCGGGTGGTGAGCTCGCCGAGCGCGGTGAAGTCGCCGAGCTCCGCGGTGACGTGGACCCGGCCGTGGTAGGCGCGCACATGCTCGCCGCGACCGCGCCGGGTGAGCTCGGGGCTGATGGAGAACGCCCCGGTCTCCAGCTTCTCCACCGCCTCGCCATACGACTTGACGAGCTCGACGACCGCGGCGTTGCGCCGGGTCAGGTCCTCCAGCGCGCTGCGCCGGTCCGTGCCGCGCGCGCTGACCGCGACGCCGATCCTGGCGATCTCCGGATCGAACTCCAGGCGCGCCTCTCCGCGGACGGCCACCCGCGGGGTCTGCGGGGTGCCGTACGGCGCGGCGGCGGTCGATGCGTCGTCAGCGGTCACGGAAGAGCTCCCTCGTCGGTCCTGCGGCGATCGTCCTCGCCCCACTGTCGCATCCGGCGGCGGCAACCGGAGGACACCGGACAGAAACCCGCGGGGGGTGTTGCGCGGGCCGCTCCTGCGCCAGAATCTACGCGCGTTGTGCCAGTGAATCTGAGCGAGACAGAACAGAACGAGGGATACGAAATGCCGCTGAACCGTAGGACGTTCCTGGAGCGGTCGGCCGCCGCCGGCGCCGGTGTCGCCGTCGCCGGGGCCGCCGCCGCGCCCGCAGCCGCCGCCGAGGCGAAGACCCACGGACGTCCGCCCAAGCGGTACTCCTTCACCGTCATGGGCACCACGGACCTGCACGGCAACGTCTTCAACTGGGACTACTTCACGGACAAGGAGTTCGACGACAAGGCCCACAACGACGTGGGCCTGGCGAAGATCTCCACGCTCGTGAGCCGGATCCGCAAGGAGAAGGGCCGCCGCAACACCCTGCTCATCGACGCCGGCGACACCATCCAGGGCACCCAGCTGTCGTACTACTACGCCAAGGTCGACCCGATCACCGCCAAGCGCGGCCCGGTCCACCCCATGGCCCAGGCCATGAACGCCATCGGCTACGACGCCGCGGCCCTCGGCAACCACGAGTTCAACTACGGCATTCCGGTGCTGCGCAAGTTCGAGGAGCAGTGCCGCTTCCCGCTGCTCGGCGCCAACGCCCTGGACGCCAAGACGCTCCGCCCGGCCTTCGCCCCGTACAGCATGCACCGCCTGTGCACCCCGCACGGCCGGGACGTCAAGGTCGCCGTCCTCGGCCTCACCAACCCCGGCATCGCCATCTGGGACAAGGCCAACGTCAGCGGCAAGATGGTCTTCCCCGGGCTGGAGGAGCAGGCCGCCAAGTGGGTGCCCCGGCTCCGCTCCATGGGCGCGGACGTGGTGATCGTCTCCGCCCACTCGGGCTCCAGCGGCACCTCCTCGTACGGCGACCAGCTGCCGCACATCGAGAACGCGGCCGGTCTGGTCGCCGAGCAGGTGCCCGGCATCGACGCGATCCTCGTGGGCCACGCGCACACCGAGATCCCCGAGTACCGCGTCAAGAACAAGGAGACGGGACAGGACGTCGTGCTGTCCGAGCCGCTCAAGTGGGGCCAGCGGCTCACCCTCTTCGACTTCGACCTGGTCTGGAGCAAGGGCCGCTGGACGGTCGAGAAGGTCGGAGCGCAGGTCCTGAACTCCAACGCCGTCGAGGAGGACGCGAAGATCGTCCGGCTGCTCGGCGACGAGCACAAGAAGGTCGTCGACTACGTCAACCAGGTCATCGGCTCCTCGACCGCCGCGATGGCCTCGGCCGAGGGCGCGTACAAGGACGTCCCGATCATCGACCTGATCAACCACGTCCAGGCCGAGACGGTGAAGACGGCGCTGGCGGGCGGCGCGTACGCGGCGCTGCCCGTGGTCTCGCAGGCCTCCTGCTTCTCCCGGTCGGCGGCGATCCCGGCGGGCCCGGTGACCATCCGCGACGCGGCCGGGCTGTACGTCTTCGAGAACACCCTGGAAGCCCGGCTGATGACCGGCGCGCAGCTCAAGGACTACCTGGAGTACTCCGCGCGCTACTTCGTCCAGACGCCCGCCGGCGCCCCGGTGGACCCGGCGAAGCTCACCAACGCCGACGCCATCCCGGACTACAACTACGACGCGCTGTACGGCCTGACGTACGACATCGACATCGCCAAGCCCGCCGGGTCGCGCATCGTCGGGCTCTCCCACGGGGGCAAGCCGGTCGACCCCGCCGCGCAGTTCGTGCTCGCCGTCAACAACTACCGCGCCAGCGGCGGCGGGAACTTCCCGCATGTGCCGGGGGCCAAGCAGCTGTGGGCGGACTCCGACGAGATCCGCAACACGATCATCAGCTGGGTGAAGGCCAAGGGCACGGTCGACCCGGCGCAGTTCGCCTCCGTGGACTGGAGGCTGACCCGGGACGGCACGCCCGTCTTCTGATCGGGACCGGTCCCGCCTCAGGACCGGCCCCGCCTCAGGAGCGTTCCACCAGAGGGAGCAGGCTCGGCGGCGCGTGCGCCGGGCGGGCCTGCTCCCGGCTGAGGCCGAAGCTGGTGAAGGCGGTGCGGTGCGGCAGCGGGTACGGCTCCTTGCCGGTGAGCGAGTTGAGGATGCTCGCGCTGCGCCAGGCGGCCAGGCCCAGGTCGGGCGCGCCGACGCCGTGGGTGTGCCGCTCCGCGTTCTGCACGTACGCCGAGCCGGTCACCGAGCGGTCCAGGACCAGCCGGAACTGGTCGTCGATACGCGCGCGCCCGGCGGAGTCCTTGCGCAGATACGGGTCGAGCCCGGCGAGCATGCGGTGCAGCGGCCGCTCCTGGTAGCCGGTGGCGAGGACGACGGCGTCCGTGGTCAGCCGGGAGCGGGTGGCCTGCTCGGCGTGCTCCAGATGGAGCTCGACCTTGGTGGTGGCGACCCGTCCCGCGGTGCGGACGCTCACCCCGGGCGTGAGGACCGCGTCGGGCCAGCCGCCGTGCAGGGTCCGGCGGTAGAGCTCCTCGTGGATGGCGGCGATGGTGTCGGCGTCGATGCCCTTGTGCAGCTGCCACTGGCGCGACACCAGGGTGTCGCGGGTCTGCTCGGGCAGGGCGTGGAAGTAGCGGGTGTAGTCGGGCGTGAAGTGCTCCAGGCCGAGCTTGGAGTACTCCATGGGCGCGAACGCGTCGGTGCGGGCCAGCCAGTGGATCTTCTCGGCTCCCACGGGGCGGGCCCGCAGCAGGTCGAGGAAGACCTCCGCGCCCGACTGGCCGGAGCCGATGACCGTGATGTGCTCGGCGGCGAGGATCCGCTCGCGGTGGTCGAGGTAGTCCGCGGAGTGGAAGACGGGGACGGTCGGCGCCTCGGCGAGCGGGCGCAGCGGCTCGGGGACGTACGGCTCGGTGCCGACGCCGAGGACGATGTTCCGGCTGTAGGCGCGGCCCAGCGCCTCGACCTCGCCGTCCGCGTCCAGCTGGGTGAAGTCGACCTCGAACAGGGAGCGCTCGGGGTTCCAGCGGACGGCGTCGACCTGGTGGCCGAAGTACAGACCAGTGAGGCTGTCGCTGACCCAGCGGCAGTACGCGTCGTACTCCGCGCGCTGGATGTGGAAGCGCTCGGCGAAGTAGAAGGGGAAGAGCCGGTCCCGGGAGCGGAGGTAGTTGAGGAAGCTCCAGGGGCTGGCCGGGTCGACCAGGGTCACCAGGTCGGCCAGGAACGGGACTTGGAGGGTGGAGCCCTCGATCAGCAGGCCCGGATGCCAGCGGAAGACGGGCCGCTGCTCGAAGAAGGCGGTGGCGAGGCCGCCGTGGACGCCGTCGGCGAGCGCGGCGAGCGAGAGGTTGAACGGGCCGATGCCGATGCCGACGAGATCGTGGGGCTGGTCGAGTTCTTGTGCGCCGAGGGCGGGCGTGCCGGTCATCGGTGAGTGCTGCCTTCCACGAGTGCGATGAGGGTGTCGAGGTCGCGGGGGGTGACGTGGGGGTTGAGCAGGGTGGCCTTCAGCCAGAGGCGGCCGTCCGCGCGGGCGCGGCCGAGGACGGCGCGCCCCTCGGCCAGGAGGGTGCGGCGGATCTCGGCGGTCTGCTCGTCGGTGGCGGCGGCGGGACGGAACAGGACGGTGGAGATGACCGGCCGTTCGTACAGCACCAGGCCGGGGGTCTTCTCGATCAGGTCGGCGAGGTCGCGGGCCGCGTCGCAGACGGCTTCGACGAGCTCGGCGAGCCCGCTGCGGCCCAGCGCCTTGAGCGTGACGGCGATCTTCAGGACGTCCGGGCGGCGGGTGGTGCGCAGGGAGCGGCCGAGCAGATCGGGGAGGCCGGCGTCGGTGTCGTCGTCGGCGTTGAGGTAGTCGGCGGTGTGGCCGAGGGGGGCGAGCCGGGACCGGTCGGCCACGGCGAGCAGGCCGGCGGCGATCGGCTGCCAGCCGAGCTTGTGCAGGTCGAGGGTGACGGAGTCGGCGCGCTCCAGCCCCGCGAGCAGGCTCCGGTAGGCCGGGCTGAACAGCAGCGGCCCGCCGTAGGCGGCGTCGACGTGCAGCTGTGCGCCGTGGCGCTCGCACAGGTCCGCGATCTCGGGGAGCGGGTCGATGCGCCCGGTGTCGGTGGCGCCCGCGGTCGCGGCGACGAGCAGCGGTCCGTGCAGCGTGGTGAGGGCCTCGTCGAGGGCGGCAGGGTCCAGCGTGCCGGCGGGGGCGGGGACCAGGACCGGCTCGGGCAGGCCGAGCAGCCAGGCGGCGCGGGTCGTCGAGTGGTGGGCGTTCTGGCCGCACACGACCTGTAGGGCGCCGCGGGCGCCGTGCCGTTCGCGGGCGAGGAGGACGGCGAGCTGGTTGGACTCGGTGCCGCCGGTGGTGACCAGGGCGTCGGGGGCGGGGCGCCGCGGGAAGACCTCGGCGGCCAGCGCCCGGGTCGTCAGCGCCTCCAGCTCGGAGGCGGCGGGCGCCTGGTCCCAGGAGTCCATGGAGGGGTTGAGCGCGGCGGCGGCGAGGTCGGCGGCGACGGCGAGCGCGAGGGGCGGGGTGTGGAGGTGGGCGGCGCACAGGGGGTCGGCGGGGTCGGCGGCGCCGTGGGCGAGGGCCTCGACGAGGGTGCGCAGCGCGTCGGCGCCGTCCCGTTCGGGCGTCTGCGGGAGCACCTCCCCGACGGCGTCCCTGACCCGCCGGGCGACGGCCTCGGGCCCGCCGGCCGGGAGCGGGCCGCCGCGGGCGGCCGCGCCGTCGCGCAGCGCGTCGAGCACGACGTCGAGCAGCGGCCGCAGTCCATCGGGTCCTGCGGCGCCTCCGGCGAGGGGCGGCGTACTCATGCGGGGTCCTTCGGCGAGCGTTGAGCTGACACACCAGAATGCGTGCGTCGTACGGCGGGGAGCCGTAGAGCTCAACGATCTGAACCCGAAAGTGGTACTGCGTGACGGGGAGGGAGGGGCCGGGGCGGGGGGCCTGATATGGGCGCCCCCGCCCTCGCGGGGGCGCCGACGATCTCGTCGACGTCGCCGCCGGAGCAGAGCCCGCGCCCCTCGCCGGCCAGGACGGGGGCGCGGACCGCGTGCTCGCGGGAGCGCCCGGCGAGGAGGCCGCGCAGGTCGGCGCAGGCGCCGAGGGCGAGCGCGCCCCCGCCCTCACGGGGGCGCCGCCCCCGGCCCCGGTGCCTCAGTCCCCGCGCCTCAGGTCCCCGCGCCTCAGGCTTCGCGGATCGAGCAGGCCCGGCGGAGGTCGTCCAGCTGGTCCACGAGCTTGCGGCGCAGCGCCGGGATCATCTCCGCGTCGCGCAGGCACTCCTCGCCCAGCTGGAGCGACCGCGCGTCCACCGCGTGGCGGGGGAAGGCGTAGCGGCCAGCCGCCTCGGCGATGGCGGGTCCGCGGCGGGCGGCGAGGGCGACCGCGTCGGGGTAGTAGCGGGGCACGTACTCCCGTACCAGATCGGCCTGTTCGGGCTGCCAGAAGCCCTGGGCCGTGGCGGTGAAGAGGTAGTTGGACAGGGCGTCGGAGGCGAAGAGCAGCTCCCAGGCCGCCGCCTTCGCCTGCGGGGTGGGCAGCGCGGCGCGACAGCGCGCGGCGCCCTCCTGGCCGGTGGCGCTGGGGTCGCGCTCGAGCTCGGCGGCGACGGCCGCCTCGTCGGTCGCGCCGAGGACGGCGAGGCGGGTGAGGATGCGCCAGCGCAGCTCGGGGTCGAGCTCCGGGCCGCCGTGCACGCTGCCCTCGGCGAGCCACTCCTGGATCTTCTCGGGCTGCGAGGCGGCGTCGACGAAGTGCCGTACGGCGGTCAGCCGCAGGCTCGGGTCGCTGCCGTCCTCGGTCCGGCGCAGCAGGGCGCGGCACAGGTCGGTGACGGCGGCGAGGGCCGCGGGGCGCTGCTCGGCGGGGAGGTAGCAGTCGGCGATCTGGCCCGCGGCGAAGGCGAGCACGCCCTGGACGACGGCGAGGTCCGTCTCGCGCGGCAGATGGGCGCGGGCGGCGTCGAGGTACGCGGTGGGCGGCAGCTCGCCGTCGCGGACCATGTCGCGGGCGGCGTTCCAGACGACGGCGCGGGTCAGCGGGTCGGGGATGCCGGAGAGGGAGCGGACGGCGGTCTGCCAGGAGACCGGGTCCAGGCGGACCTTCGCGTAGGTGGTGTCCGCGTCGTTGAGGACGACGAGGGCGGGGCGGCGGCCGGGGCGGTCGCCGTCGACGCCGTGCGGCACGTCGATCTCGAAGCGGTCGCGGAGCACCAGCCGGCCCGGGTCGACCGGGTCGGCGTCGTACGCGCCCACGGCGAAGCGGTGGGGCCGGGAGCCGTCGCGCTCGACGGCGAGCGACCAGGCGCCGCCCGACTCGGCGACCGTGGGCGTGAGGGTGTCCACGCCCGAGGTGCGCAGCCAGGACTCGGCCCAGGCGTGCACATCGCGGTCGGTGGCGTGCGCGAGGGAGTCGATGAAGTCGGCGAGGGTGGCGTTGGCGAACTTGTGCCGGGCGAAGTGGGTGTTGATGCCGGCGAGGAAGTCCTTCTCGCCGAGCCAGGTCACCAGCTGGCGCAGGGCGGAGGCGCCCTTGGCGTAGGAGATGCCGTCGAAGTTGAGCATCGCGGACGCGGTGTCGGGGACGGCGGCCGGGTCGGGGGCGACGGGGTGGGTGGAGGGCCGCTGGTCGGCGTCGTAGCCCCAGGACTTGCGGGCGATGCCGAAGTCGACCCAGGTGTCGGTGAAGCGGGTGGCCTCCACGAGGGTCTGGTAGCCCATGTACTCGGCGAAGGACTCGTTGAGCCAGATGTCGTCCCACCACTTGAGGGTCACGAGGTCGCCGAACCACATGTGGGCCATCTCGTGGGCGATGACCATGGCGCGGGTCTGGCGCTGGGTGTCGGTGACGGCGGAGCGGTAGACGAACTCGTCGCGGAAGGTGACCAGTCCGGGGTTCTCCATCGCGCCGGCGTTGAACTCGGGGACGAAGGCCTGGTCGTACGAGTCGAAGGGGTACGGCTCCTCGAACTTCTCGTGGTACCGGTCGTAGCACTGGCGCGTGATCTCGAAGATCTCGTCGGCGTCGGCGTCGAGGTAGGGCGCGAGCGAGCGCCGGCAGTGGATGCCGAAGGGCAGTCCGGCGTGCTCGGTGCGCACGGAGTGCCAGGGGCCCGCGGCGACGGCGACGAAGTAGGTGGCGAGCGGCGGGGTGGGCGCGCAGGTCCAGCGGCCGTCGCCGGTGTGGGAGGCGATGCCGTTGCCGAGGACGGTCCAGCCCTGGGGGGCGGTGACGGAGACCTCGAAGACGGCCTTGAGGTCGGGCTGGTCGAAGGCGCCGAAGACGCGCTGGACGTCCTCCATGAACAGCTGGGTGTAGACGTACGTCTCGCCGTCGCTGGGGTCGGTGAAGCGGTGCATGCCCTCGCCGGTGCGGGAGTACGCCATGTCCGCCTCGATGCGCAGCTCGTGCTCGCCCTGGGCGAGCCCGGTGAGCGCGAGCCGGTTCTCCTCGAGCTTCTCGGGGTCGAGGGGCTGTCCGTCGAGGGTGACGGAGCGCAGCACGGCCGGCTTGATCTCGACGAAGGTGTCCCCGGCCGCACGGGCGGTGAAGTGGACGACGGTGCGGGAGTCGAAGGTCTCTTCGCCGCCGGTCAGATCGAGGTCGATCGTGTACCGGTGGACGTCGAGGAGCTGGGCTCGGGTCTGCGCTTCGTCGCGCGTCAGTACGGACATGGAGGCCATGCTGCCCGATGGGTCCCGCCCCGCACACGGGAAATCGATTGCGCTCTCAGCGCAGGGACGGGAGGCA
>NZ_JBFAYB010000074.1:0-46101 GCF_040681075.1 Streptomyces sp. NPDC051907
GGGCAGCATGGGCACGCCCACGCGCGCGTAGTCCTCCTTCACCTTCATCGACAGCGGCCAGTAGTGCGGCGGCGTCCAGAAGAAGATGACGAGGATCCACCCACTCGGAGATGTACCGGCAGTGGCTCTCGGGCTGGGGTGGCAGCCACTGTGCCGGGTCCTGCTCGCCCTTGTCCTTGCGGACGCGGGAGGTGACCGCGGCCAGCGACGTCGCCACGCCCTGGTCGTTGGCGTACGCCTCGCGCCGGGCCGCGGTCCACGCGGAGGCGCCCGACTCCCAGGCCTCCTTGAGGGGGACCATGTGGTCGATGTCGAGCGCGGCGGGGTCGGTGGCCTGCTGATCGTCGTAGTAGGAGTGCCATGCGCCGCCGGCGAGGACGCAGCCGGGGCCGTTCGCGGGGGCGACCGCAGCCTCGGCGAGCAGGACCTCGTGGCGGGTGTCGCAGCCGTCGTCCGGGTCCTGCCCGGCGTTCCAGTGCTCGAACTTGCTCCGCTCGTATCCGTCCGGATTCTCCGCGGCGACCGAGATCTCCTCGACGGCGTCGTTCAGGACCCTGACCGCCCGGGTCTGGGCGGGGGCGGGCGAGGTGAGGGGGACGAGGGTCAGCAGGATGGCGCTGAGGGCATGTGCCGTGTACTTGATCATGTGCATGTTGATACCGAGTGCGCACCGCCCCGCGGGCGAGAGGGCACGGGCGCTCACCCCGAAGAGTGGAGAACTTCACCGCAGAAACGATCACACACCGGTTCCCCCTGGCGCCGGCCGCCGCCGATGTGCATCCAGAGCGGGCGAGGCGCTCCAGCTCCCCGCCCCGGCCCCCGCCCAACGGCTCGTCATGCGGGTTCCCCCGAGGCGTCGCAGGATGGTGCTGTCCAGGTCGACCGCCGGGAGGGACTCCATGCGCCGCTACCCTCCCATCGCCGACCACGGGATGATCGGCGACCTGCAGACCGTCGCCCTGGTGTCCTCGGACGGCGTGATCGACTGGTTCTGCGCGCCGCGCTTCGACTCGCCCAGCCTCTTCGCCGCCCTGCTCGACCACGACCGCGGGGGAGGCTTCCGTATCGCGGCCGACGTCCCAGGCGCCAGGGTCACCCAGCTCTATCTGCCCGACACGGCCGTCCTGGTCACCCGGTTCCTCACCGCCGACGGGGTCGGCGAGGTCGTGGACTTGATGCCCGTGGACGACCCGGAGACCACGACGGACCGCCGCCGGATCCTCCGGGTCATGCGGGTCGTACGCGGCGCCATGCGGTTCACCGTCCAGTGCGCGCCGCGCTTCGACTACGGGCGCGCCGCGCACACGCTCAGCGTCGCCGACGCCGGCGACTACGCCCTCTTCCGCGGCCCCGGCGTCGACGTGCACCTGCAGAGCACGGCCCCGCTGGGCGCCGCCGGCGAGCGGGACGTGGGCGGCGTCGTCGCGCTCGCGGCGGGCGAGTCGGCCGCCGTCGTGCTGACCGTCTGCGCCGCAGACGGCCCGCCGCCCGAGGAGCTCACCCGCCAGTCGGCCGAGACGGCCTGGCTTCGGACCGTCCAGTTCTGGCACGGATGGCTGCGGGCCTCCCGATACCGCGGCCGCTGGCGGCAGACGGTCAACCGCTCGGCGGTCACGCTCAAGCTCCTCACATACGCCCCCACGGGCGCGCCGGTCGCCGCCGCCACCGCGGGTCTGCCCGAGCAGATCGGCGGCGAGCGCAACTGGGACTACCGCTACACCTGGATCCGGGACGCCTCGCTGTCCGTGCGCGCCCTGATCGACCTGGGGTTCACCGAGGAGGCGAACGCCTTCCGGCACTGGCTGGCGGCGCGGGTGGCCGCGGGCGCGACCGCCTCCGGCGAGCCGTTTCAGATCATGTACCGGGTGGACGGCGATCCGCGGCTGGGCGAGGAGGTCCTGGACCATCTCGAGGGGTACCGGAAGTCCTTCCCCGTGCGCATCGGCAACGGCGCGGCCGACCAGCTCCAGCTCGACATCTACGGCGAGGCGGCGTACGCCATCGCCCAGTTCACCGGCGTCTCGGAGGCCGCTGGCTACCAGGGCTGGCTGGCCGTGTGTCGGGTCCTGGACTGGCTGGCGGGCGCCTGGGACCGGCCTGATGAAGGAATCTGGGAGACCCGCGGCGGCCGCAAGGACTTCACGTACAGCCGGCTGATGTCCTGGGTGGCCTTCGACCGGGGCATCCGGCTGGCCCGCGAATACGCCCGCCCGGCCGACCTGAACCGTTGGACCGCCGCCCGCGACGAGATCTTCCTCCAGGTGATGGAGCGCGGCTGGAGCGAGCGGCGCCAGGCGTTCGTCCAGCACTACGACACCGAGGTGCTGGACGCCTCGCTGCTGCTGATGCCGCTCGTCGGGTTCGTCTCGCCGAGGGATCCGCGGTGGCTCTCCACGCTCGACGCCATGGAGCGCGAGCTGGTCTCCGACAGCCTCGTCTACCGCTACGACCCCTCTGCCTCGCCGGACGGGCTGCGGGGCTCGGAGGGCACCTTCACGCTGTGCACGTTCCACTATGTGATGGCGCTCGCCCGGGCGGGACGGGTCGACGAGGCGCGGTACGCCTTCGAGAAGATGCTCACCTACGCCAACCACGTCGGGCTCTTCGCGGAGGAGATCGGCCCGACGGGCGAGCAACTGGGGAACTTTCCGCAGGCGTTCACCCATATGTCGCTCATCACTGCGGCGATGACGCTGGACGACGAGCTGGACAAGGCGGAGGGACGAGAGCCCTGACGGGCGCCCCAGCGCGGCGGGCTCCACGCCGACGGGTCGGCGTGGAGCCCGCTGTCTCCCCCCGTCAGTAGAGCTTGGCGACCGCGACGCGCGTGGTCTTCTTGAAGCCCTCCAGCGGCGCGCCGTCGAGCTCGCCCAGCTGCCCCCACTCGATGACGGTCACGGCGCGGCCGTCGCGGCCGATGGAGTAGAGGCCGATGTCGGTGGAGCCGACCTCGGGGTGCTGGGTGTCGATGCTGTAGACGTGCGCGCCCTCCTCGACGTTCACCCTGCCGTGGTAGAACGCCTCGCCCTCGAGCCCGGGGTCGGCCTCCTTGAGCCGGTCGAGGCAGGTCTCGATCGAGGCGCGGAGCTTGGCGGCCAGCTGCTTGGC
Organism: Streptomyces sp. NPDC051907; assembly: GCF_040681075.1. Classification (NCBI taxonomy): domain Bacteria; kingdom Bacillati; phylum Actinomycetota; class Actinomycetes; order Kitasatosporales; family Streptomycetaceae; genus Streptomyces; species Streptomyces sp. NPDC051907. The sequence goes on from NZ_JBFAYB010000074.1 coordinate 3,109, forward strand.
CTTGGCCTCGGTCGGCGCGACGGTGATCGTCTGGCGGGCGCCGGTGTCCAGCTCCGTCCTGAAGTCGCGGTGCCTGGTGCCCGCGGCCGGCGTCACGTTCTGCGTGCACACCGAGCCGAACTCGGGCAGCCCCTGCTTCACCGGGTCGGCGTGCCACGGGGTGCTGCTGGCCGGCAGCTGCGACGCCGAGAGGAACTTCGGCGCCGCCGTGACGGCGGCCGTGGCAGAGGTGAGCGGAACGAGCGTCATGGCGGCGGCCGCTGCGGTCACGGCGGCGATACGGATCCTGGTCATGGAAGGGCTTCCCCCGGTGAGTGGTCTGGCTGAACGATCGCCAGCTTGGGCGCTCTGTCGGCCCGTCGGCAAGCACCACACGGCCTGGTGGCGGGGTGGAACCATTCCACCCCCGTTGACGTGGGGTTTGTCGAGGGGCTGGAACGCCGTCTGGGACGGCTGCGGGGGCTGGAGCGCTGGGTGACATCACAAGAGTCGGCGGCAGGGGCGTTGGCGGGGCGGCTGCGTGAGCTCCGGGACGGATCAGGGCGCAGTTATGGCGCGTTGGCTCGCCGGGTGGGCGTCAGCGGGTCGACGCTGCACCGCTACTGCGCGGGCCAGACGGTGCCGATGGAGTTCGCGCCGGTGGAGAGGCTGGCGCGGTTCTGCGGCTGTGCGGGCGACGACCTCGTCGCGCTGCACCGGCTGTGGGTGCTGGCGGACGCGGAGCGGAGCAGACGGCAGGAGGCGATGGCGACCTCGTCGAAGGGCGCCGCGGACGCGGAGAGCGGGGGCGACGAGGAGCCGGCGGGAGAGGCGGCGCGGGAGGAGGCAGGGCAGGAGGAGGCGGGGGCGGAGGCGGCTGTCGTCGCGATACCGGCTGTGTCAGCCGCGCCTGCCGTGCCAGAGGCGGCTGCCGTGACAGAGGGGGTCGCGGCGACGCCGGTGCTCGCGCTGAGGAGCCGTCGTAGCGCGTACGTCAAGCTGAGGAGCCGTCGTACCGCCTACGTCACGGCGTTCGCCGCGGCGGTGGTCTCGCTCGTCCTGCTGCTGGTCGCCGTGGACGGCTCCCTCGCGGGCGCGGACCGGCGAAGCTCGGCCGCACAGGACGCGAGCGGCAGATCAGCCGCCTCCGGGCTACCCCGCCCGGCCGGCCCGAGCACCGCGCCGGCCCCCTCCCCCGAGGAAACGGCGAACGGCGCCGCCGGTCCCTCGTCCGAGCCGACCGGCGAGAAGCCGAGCGAGCCCAAGGCGCCGGCTCTCCAGAGCGCACCCGCCCTCTCACCGCGTGAGCGCGGCAAGCTGCCCTTCACCTGGAGCACGAACGACCACATCTGGCAGAACGGCTGCGACCACTCCTACCTCCTCGACCGCGACCCCGCCCAGGTGCCCGCGCCGCCCGACCAGGCCGACGCCGAGCCGTGGGCGCGGTCCGTCGGCGCGCTGCACGGCGCCGACACCCGGGTGCGGATCACGCTCCAGGGCCGGAGCGAGAAGGCTGTGGTCCTCCAGTCGGCGCGGGTGCGCGTGGTCGCCCAGCGGACGCCGGCCCAGCGCAGCGTCTACCGCATGGACCTGGGCTGCGGCGGGTCGCTGACGCCTCGTCTGTTCGACGTCGACCTGGACGCGCCGCGCCCGATCGCGCGCTCCGTCGCGGGCAACGACTCGGGCGAGCCGATCCCCGCCGTCTCCTTCCCGTACAAGGTGGCGGCCGACGACCCCGAGACGCTGCTGGTCGTCGGCCGCACGGTCGACTGCGACTGCGACTGGTACCTGGAGTTGGAGTGGAGCAGCGGCGACGACGTCGGGCGGGTGCGGATCGACGACGACGGGCGGCCGTTCCGTACGAGCGGTGTGCGGGGACGGCCCGTCTACGAGTACGACCACGGCGCACGTCGCTGGGTCCTGAACGGGTCCGAGTCCGCAAGCGAGTCAGGAGCGGGTCCCGGGCGGGGAGCGGGTCCCGGGCGGGGAGCGGGCCACGGGCGGGGTCCGCTCACAGCACCTTCCAGCGCACCAGCGCGCCCAGCACCAGAGCCCCGGGCAGCAGCGGCAGCCACAGCGTGATGATCCGGAAGCCGAGGACCACGGCGGTGGCGACCGTCAGCGGCGCGCCCGCGGCGACCAGCGTGACGACCAGCGCCGCGTCCACGGAGCCGATGCCGCCGGGGGTCGGGACCATTCCCGCCGCGACGCTCGCCGCCAGATAGGCGATGGCCGCGTGCAGCCAGGGCAGCGGCGCCTCCAGGGCGAGGGCGACCGAGGCGAGCACGCATCCCTGGAGCGCGGGGAAGGCGAACGCGCCGCCCCACAGCGCGAGCACCCGGGCGGGCCGGGTGTGCAGCACGCGGGCGTCGGACAGCGCGGTACGCAGGAAGTCACGGGCGGCCCGGCGCAGTCGGCGTATCGCGCACAGGGACGCCAGCAGCGCGGCGAGCACGGCCGTGACCACGCCGAGCAGGACGGCCAGGGCGCCGCCGTCGGGCGTCACCTCGTCGAGGGGCAGCGCTCCGGGGACGGCGAGGAGCAGGACGATCAGCAGGAGGACCCGGGCGATCGGCTCGACGAGCGAGTAGAGGGCGAGGGAGGCGGTCCCACGGGAGAGCGGCACCCCGCAGTTGCGCAGGAACCGCAGCGTCACCGCGTGCGCGCCCAGCCCGGCGGGCAGTACGTGGTTCGCCGCGCCCGCGGCGAACTGCGAGGCGAGCAGCCGGCCCGCCGGCAGCCGTTCGATGATCGCGCCCTGCCGTACGCAGGAGGCCGCGACCCAGCACAGACATGTGACGCCCACCGCGGCGAGCAGCCACAGCGGGTCGGCGCCCCGCAGTCGCCGCAGGCCGTCCGCGATGACCTCCCCGTGGGCCGCGGCCCAGAGGGCGATCAGCACGATCGGCGTCAGACACACGATCTGACGCAGCGGCAGTCTCCGCACGTCAGGCCTCCGGCTCAGGGCCACGGTCGGCGTCCTCTCCCTCGGCGCCGCCGCGCGGCCGCGGCCGGCAGCCGAGTCGTACGAGAAGGAAGATGCCCTCCCCGTACGACTCGGCGGTGTCCGCAGGCTGACCAGACGGGGCGCCGCAGATGGCCGAACCCCCCGCTCGCCCCTGTCGCACCAGGCCCGCTGTCCGCGGCGGCAGCGGGCGGCTGCGGGTGCGGCGGCGGGCACGGCTGCGGGTGGGCGTCCGCTGGAGGGCGATGAGCGGCCGGCTCGTGCTGGCCTAGAGTGCGCGTGTGCCGTCATACACGATTGGGCAGGCAGCGCGGCTGCTGGGCGTGAGTTCCGAGACCGTTCGCCGCTGGGCGGACAGCGGGCGGCTGCGCATGGTCCGGGACGGCTCGGCGACCGCCAACCGGACCCTCGACGGGGCGAGCCTCGCCGCCTTCGCCAAGGAGCGCGCCGAGGGGCTGCATCCTGTCCCGGAGGATGTGTTCACCTCGGTGCGGAACTCGTTCGCCGGGATCGTGACCGCCGTGAAGACCGACGACATCGCCGCGCAGGTCGAGATCCAGTCCGGCCCGCACCGGCTGGTGTCCCTCGTGACGCGGGAGGCCGTCGAGGAGCTGGGCATCGAGGTCGGAGTCACGGTCACCGCACGGGTGAAGTCGACGAATGTGCATATCGACCTCCCCTGACCAGTCGGCGTCGGGCTCGATGCCCGACACGCTGGGCGTCATCGGCAGAGCAGGGCCGCGCGCAGGTCCAGTCTGTCGTCGAGGCGGGACAGATCGCGTCCGGTGAGGGCCTCGATGCGCTGGACGCGGTAGTGGACGGTGTTGACGTGCAGATGCAGCGCCTCGGCGGTGCGGGCCCAGGAGCAGTGGTTCGCGAGGAACACCTCCAGCGTCTTGAGGAGCATGGTGTGCGAGGCGCTGTCGCTCTGCAGGAGCGGTCCCAGAGTCTTGGCTCGGTACGCGGCGCGGACGTCGGCGGGCACTCCGGCGAGCAGCGAGCCCAGCGTCGCGAGATCCGCGACGGACGTCATACGGGCGGCGCGCGACGCGGTGGTCCTGGCCGACGCCAGGGCGTAACGGGCCTGGACGAGCGCCGCGTTGAGCCGCTGCGGGCCCTGCGTCGCGGTGCTGACTCCGGCGTGCGGCGTGTCGTCCGGGTCGCAGTCCTGGAGCCGGCCCCAGACGTCGTCGAGGCCGGGCCACGCTTCGTCCGCACCAGAGCCGGGCACGTCGGCGTCGGCCGTGTCCGCGTCGTCGTGGACTACGGCCACCGCCTCGCCGCCCGGTCGCTCTGCGACCGCGAAGAGGGCTGAGGGGCGGTGGCGGAGCGCCTCGGCGAGCGCGCCCGCCGCGCCGGGCCGCCCGTCCGCGCCCAGCGTGGCCGCCAGTACCCGATAGGGCCCCCGCGCGGGAAGGCCGCATGAACGCAGCGCCGCCTCCAGGGCGTTGGCGTCCGCCGCCGGGTCGTCGACCAGCGCTATGAGCTCGTCCGCGGACTGGCGGCGCGCCGCCTGCCGTCGGTCGTGGTGGTGCCGGTACTGGGCGAGGACCTCGGCGATCTCGTGCAGGACCCGCGGCGGTGCGTCGGCGGCGTCCGGCAGATGGAGGCGCCAGGCGTCGTAGGGCGTGCCGTCGGCCTGGACGCGCAAGGTCACCCCGGGGTGCGAGGCGCCGTGCAGGCTCTCCAGCGCGCGCCGCACGGGCAGCGGCGGCGCCGAGGGCGTGCGCGCGACGGTGCGCCCGCTCGCCGTCAGGAGGTAGCCGGGCACCGTGCCGAGGTGGGCGAAGGCGCGGTCGAGCAGTTCGTCCGGGCCTGCGTCGCGGTCGAGGAGCCCGCTGAGCTCGTTGCGTACGTTCTCCGGCAGGGAGTAGTGGTGTGTGGGCCGGCGGCTCAGGTCGCCCCACTGCCGCAGATAGACCGCTTCGGTGACTGCTCGGAAGCTGGTGTGCGCGGGTACGGCGAGCAGCGCGATCCGGTGCTCTCGGCAGGAGTCGACCACCTCGTCGGGAACGGCGCCATGGGTCTCCTCCCCCGCCAGCAGCGCGGTCGCCCCGGTCGAGCGCAGCGCGGAGACGAAGCGGTCGATCTTGGCTCGTCCGTCGCCCCGGCTCCACCAGACCAGTCCGCTGAGGACGATCTCCCCCTGCTGGAGGAACCGGGCGGGGTCCTCCAGGTCGGTGGCGGTGACCCCGCTGATCTCCCGGCTGAGCAGCGGGTCCTCGGCCCACAGCAGGGTGAGGTCGAGGCTGTCGATCTGGAGGAGGTCTTCGACGTGCATGCTCTGCTCCTTGCGCGGCTGCCGCGCACAGGCCACGGCATCTCACATTCACGAGGCGAATGCGGTGACTGACATCGTAGATGCCAGGCTGATCAGCCGGAACGCCTCTTGGTTGATCCTCCAGATCCGAGGCGGATACGTTGTGCCTTCCGTGCTCCGCACCCGGTGCTCCCGGCCCGTCGTTCCCCGCCCGTCGTGCCGTCCCCGAGAGCTAAATGGCTGGTCGTCCGGGTCACGGCGTCGCTATCGTCGGCTTCCGCGAGCCGCCCCGACCAGCCGACGAGGCGCGGCCGCCCCACCAGAGAGCGACGACCCATGACCAGCCGACGTGCGACGACGACCCTGTGGCGACCGACCGGGCCCGAGGAGCTAGAGCTGGTGCGGGAGTCGAACTGGCGCGCCTGGCCGCCGCGACTGCCCGAGCAGCCGATCTTCTACCCGGTGCTCGACGAGGACTACGCGATCAAGATCGCGCGGGACTGGAACGTCAAGCACTCCGGCGCGGGGTTCGTCACGCGCTTCGAGGTCGACTCCGCGTTCCTGGCGCGCTACCCCGTCCAGCAGGTCGGCGGGCGGACGATCCTCGAGCTGTGGGTGCCCGCGGAGGAGCTCGAGGAGTTCAACGCCCATATCGTCGGCGAGATCCAGGTCGTTCACGAGTTCCGCTGAGGCGTCCCGATCCGCCGGGCGGCGCGGGGGGACGCCTGGCCTCGGGGCACAGGACACGGGGTCACTGTTCGCGCAGTCGCTTCTCCAGCAGCGTGACGCCGTACTGCTTTCCCCCGTCGCCGTTCTTCGAGGGCTGCTCGCCGACCACCGTGTACCCCGCGTCCTCGTAGTACCGGCGCAGCCGCGGGTTGTCCGACAGGCAGTCCAGCCTGCACAGCGCGCGGCCGGAGCGGGCGATCCGGCGCTCGGCCTCGGCCAGCATGACCAGTCCCGCTCCGGGCGGCGCCGTCTGCCGGTCGGTCATCAACCGGTGCACATAGCCGGCGACCGGCGGCTGCTCGCCCCAGGCGGGGAGGTCGTCCCACCACAGCTCCCATGCCCCGACGGTCGGGCCCCGGTCGCCCAGCGTCGCGATCCACGCCTCGCCCTCGCGCAGGATCGCCTCGAAGTGGGAACGGCCCAGCTCGCCGGGCTTCCACTGGCGTATGCCGCGCTCGATCTGCCAGCGGGCGGCGGCGTCGCGCAGGCGCACGAGTTCGAGCAGATCGCTCTCGTCGGCCTGACGGAAGGACAGGAGCGATGGGCAGTCTGTATGCGTCATGGGAGTGATCTTCTCGCATCGGGCGCCGGCCCCGCGCACACGGGTGAGGGGCGCATGAGACGGCGTCAGCGCGGTCGAGCAGACTGTGGCCATGGCTGACTCTGCGACGATCCACCGCGTCCCGTACTACTCCCAGTGGGAGTCCGCCGGCCTGGTCCCCGAGTTCGTCACGGGCGCCCGGTCGTCGGCCGACGATCCGCTGTGGCAGAAGTCCGGGGCCGACAGCCGCGAGGAGTACGCCTTCTGGGCGCCGCGGATCTGCGGACTGGCGTGCCTGCGGATGGCGCTGGACTTCTGGGGCCACCCGGTGCCGCCGTCGGCGCCGCTGCTGCGCGAGGCGTTGGACGCGGGCGCGTATGCACGGACCGGGGAGACGACCGTGAAGGGGCTGATCTACGCCCCCTTCGCCGACTGGGTCACCCGCCGCTGGGGCCTGCACGCCCAGGCACGGCCCGAGTTGACGGCCGAGGAGATCGACTCGGAGGTCGCCGCCGGGGGCCTGGTGCTGCTGTCCGTGCACAAGACCATCCGGACCCTCGACCCCCGTCCGGCCCAGCGCGGCGGCCATCTGGTGCTCGCCGTCGGCGCCGGCCCCGAGGGGGTCGTGCTGCACAATCCGTCCGGCTTTCCGGACCATTCCCAGGAGTTCCACACGGTGTCCTGGACGGACCTCGACCGGTTCTTCGCCGGCCGCGGCGTCGTCCTGAGCTCCTCCGCACGCCGATGAGCCGGCGCCGCGACAGCGTGCGACGGGAGGGACGGGACGGCTAGTCCTGTCCCCTGGAGGGCGCCAGGGGCGCCGAGTCGCCGGAGCCGTCGGACGAGCCGGAGGCGGCGAGGTCGAGGAGCGTCATCGCGTCGTGGTCCGGGCTGCCGGGCGCCGCCATGTAGACGACGAGGCGCTGGCCTTGTGCGCGGTTGAGGGTCAGCCCCTCGTGCGACAGCGTCATCGTGCCGACCTCCGGGTGCCGGAGCGTCTTGCGGCCGTCGCCGATCGTGCGCACCTCGTACCGCTCCCAGAGCCGGTTGAAGTCGGGGCTCTTGACGATCAGCTCGCCGACGAGCGAGGCGAGATCCGGGGCGTCCGGATCGGTGCCGGCGATCGCCCGCAGCTGGGCGACGCAGCCCTTGGCCTTCTGTTCCCAGTCGACCCACAGCTCGCGGGCGGCCGGGTGCAGAAAGGTGTACCGGACGGTGTTGCGCTGCCGCTCCGGCCAGTCGGCGATGCCGTGGAGCAGCCGCAGCCCGCCGGGGTTGGCCGCCAGCAGGTCGTTGGTGCGGCTCACGACGTACGCCGGGTTGGGCCGGAGCGTCTGGAGAAGCTGTGCGACGGTCGGACGGACCCACCGCGACGGCAGGGCGCGGGGCTCGGGCGCACGCCGCGCCGCTCGCGCCGCCAGCTCGCGCAGGAAGCCGCGCTGCTCGTCGTCGAGGCGGAGCGCGTCGGCCAGCGCGTCGACCACGGACGGGCTCGGCCGGGTCTCCTTGCCGCGTTCCAGACGTACGTAGTAGTCGATGCTCACACCGGCCAGCGCCGCCAGCTCCTCCCGGCGCAGACCCGGTGTGCGGCGCGTGCCGGTCCTGGCAGGCAGCCCGACGTCTGCCGGGCCCAGTTCGCCGCGGCGGGCCCGCAGGAACTTCCCGAACTCGGTCATGGCGTCAGTATGCCAGCGGGCGATCAGCGGGCAGGGCGGGAGCCTGGCCCTGTCACACCCCCCTCTGGCGCACCCCGGAAGACCACGGTCTGCCCCGCCCTCCCGAGCGTCGCCAGCCTGGGCGGATGACCAGTCTTGTACCGGCCCGCAGGGCGAAGGACGGGGCACGAGATGCCCGGCGGCGCACGACCGCACCGAAGGCGATCCTGGCGACCACGTTCCTGGGCGTCTTCGTGCTCAACCTCGACGCCATGGCGATGAACGTGGCGCTGCCCGAGATCGGCCGGGCCTTCGGCGGCAGCACGGCGGGGCTGCAGTGGGTCGTGGACGCCTACACGCTGATGTTCGCCGCGCTGCTGCTCTCCGCGGGCACGCTCTCCGACCGCATCGGGGCGAGCCGCGCGTTCGGAGTCGGCGTCGCGGTGTTCACGGTCGCCTCGGCTGCCTGCGCGCTGGCGCCGGATCTGGGCGCGCTGATCGCCGCCCGGCTGATCCAGGGGATCGGGGCGGCGGTCATGCTGCCCTCCTCGCTGGCCCTCGTCCGTCAGGCCTTCCCCGACGCGGCCGAACGGGCGCGGGCCATCGCGCTGTGGACCGTCGTCGGAGCCGTCGCGGTCGCCGCAGGACCGGTGGTCGGCGGGGTGCTGTCCAGCACCCTGAGCTGGCGGGCCGTCTTCGTCGTCAACCTGCCCGTCGGCATCGCCGCCCTCGCGGTGTCGACCCGCGCCGAGCGCTCGCCGCGCCGTGTCGCGCCGCTCGATCCGTACGGCCAGCTCACGGCGGTCGTCGCGCTCGCGGCGCTCGCCTTCGCGGTGATCGAGGGAGGGGAGAGCGGCTTCGGCGAGCCCGTGGTGCTGGGCTGTCTGGGGCTCGCCGCGGCGGCGACGGCCGCGTTCGTCCTGGTCGAGGCGCGTACGGCCGCGCCGATGGTCCCGCTCGACCTCTTCCGCTCGCGCACGGTGACGCTCTCGGTCGCGATCGGCTTCGTCGTCAACGCGGCTTTCTACGGGCTGGTGTTCGTCTTGAGCCTGTTCTTCCAGGACGTTCTGAACCTGTCCGTCATGGCCGCGGGGCTGATGTTCCTGCCGATGACGGCCGTGATCGCGGGAGCCAACCTGGCGTCGGCCAGAGCTGCGGCACGCTTCGGGCCGCGGATGCCGATCGCCGTGGGACAGGCGGTCTTCGCGCTGGCGTTGCTCGGACTGCTCTGGGCGGACGAGGGGACGAGCAGAGCGTCGCTCGCGGTGCTGCTGGTCCCGGTAGGACTCGGTCTGGGTCTCGCCGTGCCCTCCTTGACCGCCGTCCTGTTGAACGACATCGCCGCGGACCGGGCCGGAATGGCCGCCGGGATCCTGAACTCCTTCCGGCAGACGGGCGGCGCGCTCGCGGTGGCCGTCTTCGGAGCGTTGGTCGCGGACCGGGGCGAGTTCCTTGGGGGCCTGCGGGTCGTCTTGTGCGTGGCGGCCGTGCTGCTGGCGGCCACCACGGCCGCGGCCCTCATGCTGCCGCGCGGCCGCGACTGAGGGCTGCGGCTGAGGGCCGGCGACGGGGATGCTTGCGCGCTCGCCGAGACCAGCGCCGCCCGAGGCATCGTGTGCCAGGTCGGCGAGGCGCGTGGGCGCCTCCGGGCAGTCACACCCCGTCCGCGCCGCCGAGCCCGCAGAATGAGGGCCCTGCCCGCTGCCGTTCGGACGCCGAGGTGCGCTGTGCCCGTCCCGATCATCATCGACTGCGACCCCGGGCACGACGACGCGGTCGCCATCCTCCTCGCCGCCGGCGACCCCGCAGTCGACCTTCTCGCGATCACGACGGTCGCCGGCAACCAGACGGTCGAGAAGACCACGCTCAACGCGCGCCGGATCTGCACCGTCGCCGGCATCGCCGACGTGCCCATCGCGGCCGGGTGCGCGCAGCCGCTCGTACAGCCCCTGAAGGTGGCGGACGACGTGCACGGCGCCTCCGGCATGGACGGACCGCGGTTCGCGACGCCGACCGTGGACGTGGTCCCGGAGCACGCCGTGGACCTGATGCACCGGATCCTGACCGAGCATCCGGAACCGGTCACGCTCGTCCCGACGGCGCCGCTGACCAATATCGCCCTGCTGCTGACGCGCTACCCCGAGAGCGCCGGCCGCATCCGGGAGATCGTGCTCATGGGCGGCTCCACCGAGCGCGGCAACCGGACCCCTGCCGCGGAGTTCAACGTGTACGTCGACCCCGAGGCCGCGGACATCGTCTTCCGCAGCGGGGTCCCGGTCACCATGTGCGGGCTCAACGTCACCCACCAGGCCCTCGCCACGCCCGAGGTCCTGGCTCGGCTCGAGGCCCTCGGCACCGAGCTCGGCCGCACAGTCGTCGAGCTGCTGACCTTCTTCGCCGCCACGTACGAGCAGCTGTGGGGCTTCGCCTCGCCGCCCGTGCACGACCCCGTCGCGGTGGCCCGGGTCATCGACCCGGCGATCGTGCACTGCGTCGAGGCGAGCGTGGCGGTCGAACTGCGCGGACAGCACACGCGCGGCGCGACGGTGGTCGACCTGCACCGGTATCTGGACCGGCCCGTGAACGCCCAGGTCGCCCTCGCTCTTGAGCCCGACCTGTTCTGGGACCGGGTGATCGCGGCTGTCGAGACCCTCGGGAAGCGCGGGGCGTGAGCGGCGGGCCGTCGCCGCCCGCGTCCGTCTGGGTCAACGCGCCGTCGTGAACAGCAGGCTGACGTTGTGCCCGCCGAAGCCGAAGGAGTTGACCAGCCCCGCCGACCAGGCGCCGGCGCGGTTCTCGCCGTGGACCACGTCGACATGGGCCCTCGGGTCGAGCTTGTCGAGGTTGCGGGTCGCGGGCAGCACCCCGTCCCTCAGCGTGAGCAGCGCGGCGAGCGCGGCCACCGCGCCGGACGCGCCCAGCATGTGGCCGGTCATGGACTTCGTCGCCGTGACCGCGGCGTGGTCGCCGACCGCTCGGGCGATCGCCTCCGCCTCGGCCAGGTCCCCGGACTCGGTGGACGTGGCGTGCGCGTAGACGTGGTCGACGTCCTGCGGGCCCAGGTCCGCGGAGCGCAGCGCGCTCTGGACGGCGAGGACTTGGCCGTCCGCGTCGGACGCCGTGATGTGGTGCGCGCTGGACGTCACCGCGGCCCCGGCCAGCGCTCCGTAGGCGCGGGCCGTGCGAGCGCGGGCGAACTCCGCCCGTTCCAGGACCACCAGGCCCGCGCCCTCGGCCATGACGAAGCCGCTGCGGTCCACGTCGAAGGGACGGGACACCGAGCGCGGGTCCTCCGTCCGCGTGGAGAGGGCCTTCATCTGCGCGAACGCCGAGATGGTGAACGGGTGCAGACACGCCTCCGCCCCGCCGGCGACGACGACGTCCGCGCGCCCGGCGCGGATCAGGTCGAGCCCCATGGCGATGGCCTCGGCCCCCGAGGCGCAGGCGCTCACCGGGGTCCTGGCGCCGCCTTGCGCGCCCAGCTCCATGCTCACCCAGGCCGCGGGGCCGTTGGGCATCAGCATCGGCACGGCGTACGGGGAGAGACGGCGGGCGCCTGACCTCTCGTACAGGTCGTCCTGGGCGAGCGTGGTGAGGACGCCGCCGGTGCCGGTGCCGATGACGACGGCGAGCCGCTCGGGCGCCACGTCCGGCGCGCCCGCGTCCTCCCAGGCTTCGCGGGCGGCGACCATCGCGACCTGCTCGCAGCGGTCCAGCTTCCTGGCCTCCACGCGGCCGAGCAGCGAGGCCGGGTCGACGGGGAGGCCGGCGGCGATGCGGACCGGCAGCTCGGCCGCCCACTCCTCCTCCAGCAGCGCCACACCCGACCGGCCGGCCAGCAGCCCCGACCACGTCGCCTCCGCGTCGACGCCGAGCGGCGTCACGGCGCCCAGGCCCGTCACGAGCACGTCGGTGCAGTTGCCCATCCCGTTTCCTCCAAACAGTAGGAAGCCAACAAGAACCCAGCTGTCGCTTCCGAGCTAGATCCACTTCGTACACTGGAGACACTGCCAGCTCTTGGCCGTCCTCACGCTCCTGCGGGCCCACTGATCCACCGACTGGAAACTGTGCGGTAGCGACAAAAGATGACTCCCCCTCATACCGCCCAGAGCGCGCTTCGTTACGCTCCATCAGGAGCCTTTGGGGGTGGCGAATGCAGGCGGTCGACAAGCGCACCATGCCGTACGACGTCGTGGACGGCGGCAGCGGGGAGAGCAAGCTGCTCGACGTGTACCGTCCCGCCGGAGGCGAACAGCATGCGCCCATGGGGTGCGTGCTGCTCTGGCACGGCGTCGGCCCCGACGAGCGGGACGTCATGGCCGCGCTGGCGCGTCAGACGGCCGCGCACGGCACGGCGGTCTTCGTGCCCGACTGGCGCTCGGACGCCGTCGACGCGGGCCGCTCCCAGCTGCTGGCCTCGCTCCGGTACGTACGGGACAACGCCTCGGCGCACGGCGGGGATCCGCTGCGTATCGTCCTGGCGGGCTGGTCGGCCGGAGCGGGCGCGGCGATCGGCCTCGCCCTGCGCCCCGACCTGACGGGCAGCTGGCGGCCCGCCGCGGCGATCGGCGTCGCCGGGGCGTACGACCGGCCGGCCCGCACGACCGGGTCCGCCCCGCTGGACGATCTGGCCGCGACGGTCGCCTCGCCGGTTCCGGTCCGACTGCTGCACGGGACGGCCGACACGATGGTCGACGGCCGCAGCGCTCACGAGCTGTGCGCCGCACTGCGGGAGCGCCGGTGGCCGGTGGAGCTGCGGGAGCTGGACGCGGATCACGCGAGCGTCGTCGGGACGTGGTTCGACCCGGCGATCGGCCGCCTCCGGCCGTCGGACGACCCGCGTGCGCTGAAGGCCGTGGCCGAGGCGGCGCGGGTCGTCGCGGACGCGGCGGCCCCGGCGCCAGAACCATCCCTGCCGTCGGAGTCGGACTCGGCTACGGCGCCGCCGGCGTCCCTGGCGCCGAAGCGCCCGCCGGGCACGGTGCAGCAGCCGCCGACGGATCCGGCCCCGCCGCACGGACGTCGAGGACCTCGCTGACCGCAGGCGCGTCCATCTCCGCCCGCGCCCGCTTCGCCCGGCGGCGTTCGCTGAGCCGCAGATGGAGCAGCGCGGCGCCGGCCACCGCCAGCGGCCAGACCAGGTAGCGGCCGCTGAGGGCGAGCAGGGCCAGGACCGCGATCAGTGCCGCGAACGCGGCGGCCCGTCCCTTGCTGCGGCGAGGCAGCAGCCGTACGGCGGCGGCGACCCCGATCGCGTACACCGTGACGAACGAGCCGTTGGCCAGCAGCACCAGGTTCTCCACGCCGGCACCGGTCGTGATCATGACGAGCAGCACCGCGAAGGCCATGCCCGCGACGATGCCGAGGCTGCGGCGGGGCGTCTCGCCGGCCACGCTGCCCCGGGTCAGCCAGGCCGGCAGCGAGCCGTCGCGTCCGAGGGCCGCGCCGAGTTTGGCCGCGCCCGCGTAGTAGGCGTTCATAGTGCCCAGGGTCAGCAGGATGGCCGCGCCGGCGGCCAGCAGGCGGGCGTTGCCGCCCAGCCCTCGGGCCATCAGGTCGCCCAGCGGCGCGTCGGTGTCCGCCGCCGAGGATCCAAGGACGGCGACGACGGCGAAGGCGACGGCGAGGTAGAGCACTCCGACGATCACGACGGCCGCTCCGGCCGCCCGCGGCAGATCGCGCTTCGGGTCGCGGAACTCCGCCGCCAGGTGCGTGATCGCCTCCCATCCGGCGAAGCTCCACACCAGCAGGACCGACGCCCCGCCGATCGCCGTCCAGCCGTGCGGCGCGAAGGGCTGGAGGTTCTCGCTCCGCGCGTCGGGCAGGGACAGCCCGACCGCGACGAGCAGCAGGAGGACGAGCAGCGCCGAGAGCGCGAGCTGGATCCGCCCCGTCAGATGGACGCCCACGGCGTTGGAGACGGTGACGACGGCCATCAGCCCCACCGCCGTCACGGCGGTGGTCGTGCCGCCGCCGCCCAGGGCGGACGAGACGTACGCCCCGCCGAACAGCGCCGCGGCGCTCGCGCCCGGCGGCACCGCGCAGTAGAAGCACCAGCCGACCACGGCGGCGGTGCGCTCGCCGAACGCCAGCCGCGCGTACGTCGAGACGCCCCCGGCGTCCGGGTACCGGGCGCCGAGCGCGGCGAAGGTCGCGGCGAGCGGCGCGGACAGGACGACCAGGCCGAGCCAGGCCAGCAGGGAGGCGGGGCCGGCCGCCTCGGCGGCGAGCGCGGGGAAGGTGATGACGCCGGTGCCCAGCACCGCGCCGACGTACAGCGCGGTGCCCTGGGCGGCGCTGAGACGGCCGCGAGGCGGCCGGGCGTTGTCGTTGGTCATGACGGAAACCCTGTCTGACCTGGCCCTCTATGGACCATCGGCAGAATCGCCATGATGCGATAAATTTCTGCCATGAGTCGGAGCACCCAGTCGGACCCACACATCGTGGGCCTCGCCGTCATGGACGCGACCCCCACGTTCGAACTGGCCATCCCCTGCGAGGTCTTCGGCGTCGACCGCAGCGACATCGTCGCGCCCTGGTACGAGCTGCGCCTGTGCGCGGCGGAGCCCGGCCCGCTGCGCACGGCGACGGGGCTGACGGTCGACACTCCGTACGGCCTGGACGATCTGGTCGAAGCGGACACCGTGATCGTGGCCGCGTGCACCCGCCGCGCGCAGATCGCGCCGCCGCAGCCGCTGCTGGACGCGGTGCGCGCGGCCTACGAGAAGGGCCGCCGGATCGTCTCGCTGTGCAGCGGCGCGTACATCCTGGCCCACGCCGGGCTGCTGGCGGGCCGGCCCGCCACGACGCACTGGATGAACATCGGGGACTTCGCCGACCGCTTCCCCGAGGTCGGCTTCACCCCGTCCGCGCTCTACACCGACGACGGCGCGGTCCTGACCTCGGCCGGCAGCGGGGCCGCGATCGACCTCTGTCTGCATCTGGTGCGCCGCGACCACGGCTCGGCGGTGGCCAACGAGGTGGCCCGCCGGATGGTGGTGCCGCCGCACCGGGAGGGCGGTCAGACGCAGTACGTCACTCCTCTGGTGCGGCCCGAGGAGGACGACGGCCTCGAGCCGGTGCTGCACTTCGCGCGCGAGCATCTGCACGAGGCGCTGACCGTCCCGCAGCTGGCGCGCGTGGCCCGGCTGAGCGAGCGCACCTTCGCCCGCCGCTTCCGCGACACGCTGGGGACCACACCTCTGCAGTGGCTGCTCCAGCAACGGGTGCGGCTGGCACAGGAGTTGCTGGAGACGACCGAGGAGCCGGTGGAGCTCATCGCGGGGCGGACGGGCTTCGGCACGGCGGCCAATCTGCGGCACCACTTCCGGCGGGTCACGACCGTGTCCCCGCAGACGTACCGTCATGTCTTCCGCCACCGGGCGGCGAGCCGCGGACGAGGCGCCGAGGCCGTCCCGCCTTCCTGACGGGCCCCGGGTCCGCCCCAGGGAGGCGAGAGCATGAGGAAGACCCGTGCGTGGACGGTCAGTTGTGCGGCGGCTCTCGCGGCGGTGGGACCGTTCCCGGTGCTCCCGGCCGTGCGCATGCCCTAGCGTCGTCATCGTCCAGCCGCGCCGAGGACGTACTCGGGCTTCACCGCCGCCGAGGAGACCATGGACCGCTTATTACTGATCGTCCCGGGGCTGATCGCCGCCGGGTGCGTAGCCGTCATGGCCCTGGCGGTGGTCCGTATGCGCCGCCTCAGAGCGGCCTGGAACAGCGGCGTCGCCGTTCCAGGGCGATGTCTGAGCTCGTATGCCGGGACGCGCAGAAGGCAGGGCAGCGGCGCTACCGCGCACCACCACGTCTATGAGTTCTTCGGCCCCGACGGCCTGCCGGTCCGCTTCGACGAGGCAGGCGGGCCGGCGACGATCGCCCCCGGGGACACGGTCGTCATCCGGTACCCGGCGGGCCGCCCCGACCGGGCCACCGCCATTCCGCCGAGCCACGGCCGGGTGCTGGCGGCGACCGGCGTGGTCCTCGTCCTCGGCAGCCTGATGATCGCCGGGGCCGTCGCCTTCATGGCCGGCTACGACGTCGACCACGGCGTCGATGGGCCGTCGGAGCAGGTGGACGAGTCTCCCGCCGACGTCCCCTCCGACCTCCCGTCCGACTTCCTCACCGAATTCCCCGCCGACCTCCCCAGCGACTTCCCGTACGAGTTGTTGCCGGAGTCCAGTATTGAAAGGTGAACCACTGTCAGTGCTCCACCCGGGTGAGCGGATTCATACGGTTCGTGCCCTAATGGAAGAGGAGGAATAGGGGTGCGAAACCCGGGTGCGCACACAGGCCGCAAGGAGGCGGGCCGACATGGCAGTGCAGCAGATGACGCAGGCGGAATCGGACTATCTAGCACAGATAGAGGAAGCGGGCAATCGCTACGCGATGCGCGCCGGAGAGAGAGCCCGGAACCTTCGGGTGCTCGACCAACGCGGCATTCTGTACGCCGATTCTCCGGACCGCGTCAACAAACGACTGGCCCGCCTCGGCGCCGACCTGGCGCTGGCCACAGCCATCGAGCAGACGCCGGCGACCGCCAGCGCGGGCAGCAGCCTGGAGCTCGACCCAGGCAGCGTCGGCGCGGATGTGCTGGGGCTGGAACGCCTCATGGGGCGCAACGACCTCATAGGGGTGGGATTTCTCGAAGGCGGCTTTCTGGCGTCCCGCTCGATAGGACGGATAACCGTCCGGGACTCCGGCGGGGCATGGCACGGAACCGGATTTCTGATCTCCCCCAGACTTCTGATGACGAACAATCATGTGCTGCGCTCCGCAGGCGATGCGAGCCATGGCGTCGTCGAATGCAACTTCCAGGCGGGCCTGGACGGAAAGCAGCTCACTCCAGTCGTCTTCTCGCTGGAGCCGGAGACGTTCTTCGTCACCGATCGCCCCCTGGACTTCACGGTGGTCGCCGTCGCCGAACGCTCCCAGGACGGGCAGCCGCCCTCCTCCTTCGGGCGGCTGCCCCTCAAGGAGGCCGAGGGCAAGGTCATCCTCGGCGAGATCGTCAACATCGTCCAGCACCCCAACGGCGAGCCCAAGCAGCTCGCGCTGCGCGAGAACACGGTCGTGGACCTGCTGGAGCTGTTCCTCCACTACGAGACCGACACCGCGCCGGGCTCCTCGGGATCTCCCGTCTTCAACGACCAGTGGGAGGTCGTGGCCCTGCACCACGCCGGGGTGCCCCGCACCGACGCGGACGGCAACCCGCTGGCCATAGACGGGTCCATATGGCAGCCGTCCATGGGCGAGCACCGGCTGGACTGGAAGGCCAACGAAGGGATACGGATCAGCCGCGTCCTGCGGGCGCTGCGCCAGGCCCCGTTGTCCGGTCAGGCGGCCGCGCTCCGCGAGGAGATATTCGCGGCCGGAGCGGCGCTGCACCCGGTGGAGGGATCGCCTCCGCCGTCGATGCCCTCCATGCCCTCGATGCCGTCGGCCTCTGCGGGCGGCACGAACGGCGCCAGGCCGCAGTCCCAGCCCGTGGGCGACGGGGGCGTACAGCAGTCGGCCGCCCCCGCGGGAACCATGCAGTGGACCGTCCCGCTGCGCATCAGCGTCAGCATCGACCCGGCAGCGCTCCAGGTCCAAGCGGTCCAGGCCCAGGCGCAAAGGCCGGGACAGGCGCCGACGGCCACGCCCCTGCCCGACGTCGGCCATATCGACGGCCAGTCCCCCGCCGCGACCGACCTGGCCGCCGCGCTGGTGAACCTCGCGGCCGCCAAGTCCCGGCCCTACTACGACGCGGCGCAGGACCAGGTCGCGCGGGACTCGTACTACGCGGACATCCGCACCGACAGCCCCGAGGGCATGCGGCGCGCCCTCGCCGAGCTGCTGACGGCCACGCACGAGCGCCAGCCCGCGTACAAGCCGATGCGGCTGGTCTACCCCTGGGTCGACCTGCACCCGGACGAGCGGCTGCGCAGCATCTACTCCGGCAAGGCCTTCGACCCCGAGGAGCTGATACGGGCCGACGCCGCCGTGGAGGCGGCGCGGATCGGGCGCTGGCAGGAGTTCCTGCTCCATGAGAGCGCGCCGGGCCCCGCCGCGCTCGAGGCCGAGTACGACGCGCTGGAGGCGGCCCTGCCGTTCAACTGCGAGCACGTGGTGCCCCAGTCCTGGTTCGCCAAGAAGGAGCCCATGCGCGGCGATCTGCACCATCTGTTCGCCTGCGAGTCGACGTGCAACAGCTTCCGCGGCAACATCCCGTACTTCGACTTCGCGGACCGCGAGGAAGTCGTCCGGCACGCCTGCGGCCGTCGGGAGCCGCTCCAGTTCGAGCCGGAGGCCGGCAAGGGAGCGGTCGCCAGGGCGACGCTGTACTTCCTGCTGCGCTACCCCGGCGTCATCGGCGACGAGGCTCGCGAACTCCAGCGGGAGCGCCTGGGCATTCTGCTCGACTGGCACGCGGACGAGCCGATCGGCGAGTACGAACGGCACCGCAACGCAGCGATAGCCGAGATGCAGGGCAACCGCAATCCGCTCATCGACCACCCCGAGTGGGCCGGCAAGATCGACTTCGCGGGCGCCTGGCGTACATGACCGTGCGCGCATCCCTGCCCGGGGACGGCCGCCGACCGGGCGCGCCCGCTAGGTCTGGGCGCTGTCGACCCACCGCAGGACGGCCGAGACCGTCGCGTCGTCCAGTGCGCTGAGCACGGCGATGGCTTTGGCGTCGCCGGGCATGGGCGCGATGCCCGCGGTGGTCAGCACGGCGTGCAGATCGAGTCGGCGCCGGTCCTCGGCGGGGAGCGCGAACGGCAGCCGCTGGCGCGGGTCGGGTGCGGGCAGAAGGTAGTCCTCGGGCTCGTCGAACCCCCACGCGCCGGGGAAGCGGTAGGAGTCGATCGGCTTCCTCGGCTGCGTCAGCGGGAGAGCAGAAACCTGCCAGCCGTCCATGGGGGCCTCCTCTGTGTCGTCACTGCACGAGGGGAGGTCCGCCGCGCCCCGCCCAGTTGCACGCGAGGCGGGAATACACCCGAATGCGCGCCCTTTGTCTCTCGAAGGGCCTATAGCGGCTCTCTCTCCCGAGGCGGCTATACAGCGGCTGTACAGGCGACGAGGGGGGCTCGTGCGCAGAGCCCATGGCCCCGTCAGGGGCGCGGGTCGCGTGCGCGGTCCTCGGACTCGTCCGGCGCGACCATGGACTGGGTGAGCGGGATACGGGCGAGCGCCACGGCGCCCAGGGCGATCAGCGCGACGGCGAGAAGTTGAGGCAGCACATACCAGCCGGTGCGGATCTGCTCCTCGTACAGGGCGATGCCGAGCGTCAGGCTCACCAGCGCGTCGCCCAGGGTGATCGCGGGCTGGGAGGCCACCAGCGGGCCCGCCTGCATCGCCTGCTGGAGCAGGAAGAGCGCGCCCGCGCCGACCGCCGCGAAGGCGTACGTCTGCCACGCCGCGAAGAACGCGGCGACGCCCTCGTCGTCGAGGATGTGCATCGCCGCCTTCATCAGCGCGGCTGTCAGGGCGTAGCAGATGGCGGTGGCCGTGCCCAGGCACGCCGCGCGGGCGCGGCCCTCGGAGCGGCTGCGGGCGACCAGGGCGAGCGTCACGATCGCGCCGAGGCAGACGAGCAGGGCGGGGAGCCAGCGGTCCCATGGCACATGGGTGCGGTTGCCGGTCGGGGACGCGGCGGCGAGACCGAGGCCGAGGCCCACCACGACGCAGGCCACCGCCGCCCAGGCGACGCGCGGCAGGCCCCGGCGCAGCAGCAGCGCGGCGACCAGGAGGGTGAGCGGGAGCTCGAGGACGAACAGGGGCTGTACGACGGTCAGCGGCCCGGTCGCCAGCGCCAGGGCCTGGCAGACGCCCGCGAGGACGACGGCGAGGATGCCGACGAGCCAGACGGGGCGGCGCAGCAGGTCGAGCAGCAGCCCCGCGCGCAGGCCGTCGGAGCGCGGGACGCTCATGGCCGCCTTGCGCTGCAGGACGGTGGCGACGGCGTTGCTGGACGCCGCGCAGAGCGCGAAGAGGACCGGCAGCAGCATGTGCACCGTGGACGGCCTCCGGGGTCAGTCGTCGTCGGCGTCGAGGCCGGAGGCGGGGTCGGCGAACAGCCGGCGGGCGTTCTCGTCGAGGGCGGCGAAGCCCTCGACCAGCTGGGCCGCCACCCGCCACTCGCCTTCCAGCGGGCCGTCCTCCGCCGCCTGCCCCTCGGTGAACTCCCAGAGGTGGAACGCCTTCCCGGTGAAGGCGTCGCTCGCCGGCGCTCCCTCGGTCCGGTGGCGCAGGGAGAAGGAGAGCCGGGTGTGCACGAGCCAGCGGCCGTCGGACAGCCGCTCGGGCGTGGACATCTGCTCGACGGTGTGGGACTCGTCGAAGAACTCGGCGCGGGCGGCGAGGAAGTCCCGCAGCCCCTGCTCGCCCTGCCAGATCAGCCCGCCGACGAAGCCGGTGCGGAAGTCGTCGGTGACGATCTCGGCCCGCATGCGCTCCGCGGAGGCGTGGGCCTGGAGCAGTACGAAGTACCGCTCGATCGCGTCCCAGATCAGTGGGGCAGCGCGCTCGGTGGACATACGACCTCCCACTCGCTCCCTGCCATGGTCTCCCCGAGGTGGTGCCTCCCGCGATCGGAGGGGCTCGCGCCCGGCGGCCCGGGCGGCGCCGGACCAGTGCTCAGGCGGCCCGACCCGGCGGGAACCCGCCGACCCGGCCGTCCAGCCGCAGCCGCAGCCGCGTGCGGCCCGTTCACAGAGCGCTGTCGGCGGGTCACAGCGGCACGACGTCGCTGTAGACGACGCGGCTGCCCAGCCCGGACGTCTCGCTGTCGGCCAGGTCGGAGTGCTGCTGCGAGAACTCGACCACCACGAGCCGCAGCTGTCCCTCCGGCAGGGGAGACGGCATGAACATCTCGCCGAAGTAGGTGGGGCGGTGGCTGAAGGAGTCGTCCGGTTCCAGCGCGACCTCGGTGTCGTCCAGGAACGACCAGGCCACGGCGTCGTCGGCGAGTTCCGGGTCGCGGACCTGCAAGGTCGCCGACACGATGGCCGGAATGCTCTCGCTCACATAGTTGGGCCCGGCCAGCTGGATCGTGAGCGGGTCCGAGCCCTCGACGGTGAGCACCCGCTCAGGCAGCGTCCTGAGCATGGCCGAGTGCACGATCGGGGACAGATGCTCGCCCTCCAGCGAGTGCGGCTGCAGCCGTGCCAGCGCCAGGCGTACGAAGGGGAAGTAGGCGTCCCCCGTGTCGATGTCCAGATCGCAGAACCAGCGGCCGCTGGCGGGGTCGAACTGGGGTGTGTAGCCGGCCGCCGTGACCGTGAAGCCGGGGAAGAAGGCGTTCGGGTCCGGCAGTACGAGGGCGGACTTGACGACGTCGGTGCCGGGGAAGTTCTGGGCGGTCGGAATGACGACGGGCGCGGACAGCTTGATCGGGTCGCGGCCCATCAGCGTGATGAACGGGTGCGCCTGGTCCGCCGGCTCCTCGCCCTCCTCGTTGAGCAGCACGGCCAGCAGCTCGCCGTTGCCGGAGGTGTACCAGGGCCGGGCCAGGTAGATGCGCAGGCCTCCGCCGACACGGCGCCGCACGAGCGTGCCCGGCAGGCCGCCGGAGGTCTCGAAGCCCAGCGTGGGCAGGCAGTCGAGCACCTTCGGCGCGGCCGGCTTGGCGCTGCTGAGCACGGTGTGCTCGACCGGCGCGCCGCGCACGGACAGCAGCTCGCGCTCCGGCTGTTCGGCGAACTCGGGCGGGAAGCAGTCGCCGAACGGCGTGGTCGCCACCGGCTCGTAGTGCACGAGGCGGTGCTTGGTGTCGCCGAACTCCTGCATCTCGGGCGTCGCCGGCTGCCTCCCGAAGTCGTGGGCTGCCGCGGCGGCGGCCGGGGTGCTGAAGAAGAGCGCGTTGCCGTCGAGCGTGGCGGGGACGTTCTGGATGTCGACGTCGGCGGCGAACTCGACGGCGAGGGCCAGCGGCAGCCGGAAGACGGGGGCCGTCATCTCCCGCGGCGACGACCGCGGTCCCGGCTCGCCCAGATCGTCGATCTCCTCGTTCCAGTGCGCGAACAGGTCGATCCGCTCAGTGCTGGGCGCGTCCAGCTCGATGAGCCCGGCCAGATGCTCGCCGGTGTCGCCGATGCTGCGGCTGTTGATGTCGAAGAGCGTCAGAGCCGGTGCCGTCAGGGGGCGTTGGACGGCGTGCACCAGCGTGAGCTCGTGCCAGGGCGTGAGCATCCAGTGCCGGTTGGCCCGGGCCGCGCCCATCACGTTCTCGAACCGTTCGTCGTCGTCGAGGGCGTCCCGGCACCACTTCAGCATGCCCATGATCTTCTCGGCGACCGCGGCCTTCGAGCTGACCCGTACGAGGTGCACCGCCGCCTTGGGCAGCTCGACGGTCAGCACGCGAGCGGCCGGGTCCAGCACGGGCGGCCCGGAGCCCTCGACGATGCGCAGCCGCAGCGACTGGGGCGCATGCCAGGCCGTTCCCGCCCACGGCACCTCGAACGGCTCCCCCGGCGCCATCCCCGGCAGATCGTGGAAGACCACGCCCAGCGAGAGCGGGTCGGGGAGGTACGGGATGTCGATCCCCTCTCCCGTGTGCACCACATAGCTCTGCGACGAGCCGTCGTCCCTCAGCGGGACGAGCGTCACGCCCGGGAGCGAGGGGTCGTCGAGCGTGCCGCTCTCGCGGACGGCGAGTTCGTAGAACGCCCTGCGCACCTGCGGGTCCTGGGAGGCGATGGCGTCGTCGAGCTTGCCGTGCCGCTCGACGCACTCCAGCGACGCCTTCGGGGCGACCAGGTGCCGGTCGTCCTCGGGCCGGTAGGGCCGGTGGTCGCCGGCGATGACCGGCGGCGAGAAGTTGAAGAGGTCCGCGTACTCCTGCGGGGTCAGCTCGGCCGTGCTGCGGATCACCATGCGGTGCAGCGAGTCGCCGTGGGTGAAGGCCGAGCGCGGCATCAGAGCCGGCGCGGGCACCGGCTCGTACCGGCGGAAGAGCTCCCCTCCGGCGGGGGGCAGCACCAGCACGTCCTGGTCCAGGAGGCGTTCCGCCTCCTGGAGCGTCGGCCCGTTGCCCGCGAGGTCGACGGTGCGGACCCGGACGCGGTACGAGCGGCCGAACCGCAGGCGGGGCAGGGTCCCCCGCACGGCCTCCGCCTCGATCTGCAGCGGGAGCGTGGTCGTGGCCCGG
Organism: Streptomyces sp. NPDC051907; assembly: GCF_040681075.1. Classification (NCBI taxonomy): domain Bacteria; kingdom Bacillati; phylum Actinomycetota; class Actinomycetes; order Kitasatosporales; family Streptomycetaceae; genus Streptomyces; species Streptomyces sp. NPDC051907. The sequence continues at coordinate 26,368 of NZ_JBFAYB010000074.1, forward strand.
TTGGCGATGCGCCGGGGTCCGGGCGGCTCGGGCTCGGGGCCCTCCTCGATCTGCCGCTCGTCCACGAGCGCCTTGCCGGGGCGGGGCGCCGACAGCGCCCAGCCGTCCCAGCTCACCAGGTATTCGTGCACATGGACGCGGGGGGCCTGCCCGTCGCGCGAGGCGGGCCCGTCGGGCTCGGTCAGGCTGGCCTGGAAGAAGCCCTCGTCCGTGACGGTCGCGATCGGCTCGCCGTCGCCGTCCGGCGGGTTGTAGCGGACGGTCCGCTGGTGAAGGGAGAACCACCGCTGCCGGCTGTCGTCGAAGACGTCGATCCGGTGCCCCCGCACCAGGTCCTCCGCGGTGAGGACGACCGGGCCGTCTCCGCCGAGCAGGGCGGCGTCGTGCTCCCCCGCCCTGCGGAAGTCGTTCTGGAGGCTCTGCACGACGCCGTCGCGCACGAGCGAGAGGCCGGCGGTCCGTACGCTCGGCGGCGCGTTGCGCTCCGGCGCGGGCCCGTCCGGCGAGCCGTCGCCGGGCGTCGCGGCCGTCACGGACGCGGCCAGCAGCTTCAGGTTCACGCCGTCGATGTCGACCTGCTGGAGGGAGTACTCCTCGTCGGGCAGCTCGATCAGCCCTCGGGCCGGCGGTCCGAGGGGGTCGCTTCCGTCGGCGGCCGCGCAGAAGTCCTCGCCGGGCACCAGCGCGTACAGCGTGATGGGGCTGATGTTGGCGGCGACCTCGGGGGACAGCAGCGGGTCGAGCTGGATCGAGAGACTGAGGCCCAGCTCGCCCCGGGTGGGCTTGAGCTGTCCGACGGGCACGGTGAAGTCGACGACCAGGCCGAGCCGTCGCAGCAGCGCCGGGTGGTCGCCCAGGGCGGAGAGCATCTGGTGGAAGTCGATGTCCGGCTGCTCGGGCCTCGGCGGCGCGGGCGGTATGGGCGGAGGGGGTGGCGGGGCCAGCCCGGGCCCGGCGAAGAAGGCGAGCTGCTGTTCCTGCTGGTGGAAGGCGAGGAACGCGTCCTGCGGTGTGAGGTCGGGCTGCGACAGCCCGTCGGGGTTGTCCGCCGCGTCGGCCTCGCGGAGGGCGGCCGCGATGCCCTTCAGCCGGTCGGCCATGGTTCCGGCGGCGGCGAACCCGGCGAACTGGCTCATGCGGCTGGCGGTCGGCAGTTCGTCCGGGGAGTCGGCCGCGGCGCCGGCGAACGCCCCCCGGGTCGAGTCCGCTATCTGCCTGGCCGGATAGGCCACCGCCGTACGGCCCCGGTAGTCGTCGATCCTGTGGGAGACCACGCGTGTCGTGGCGGGGAAGAACCGCTGCCACAGGGCCGAGTCCGCGGGCGGACCGGCCACGGTGAGCGGGACCGGTGCCTCGACGGGCAGGCCTTGGGGATCGGTGGTCTCGAGGAGGAACTGGGCGGCGGCCAGCCGGGCGGGCCAGTCGTCGAAGTCGGGGAACTCGCCGAGGATCTGCGGCCCGGCGTCGTCGACTTCGAGTCTGGGCGCCACGAACACGGAGATCCGGGCCTGGGCGCCGTCGGGCGACAGGCCGGCCGGCAGCACGACCCACTGAATGGTCTGTCCGAAGGTCACAACCGGCTCCCGTTCTGTCCGGACCTCTCCTAGGGGGCGAAGGCGAGGCAGTACTCGTCCCAGTCGGCGGGCTCCACGCAGGCGGCGAAGTCGGACTGCGCCCCGGCAGTCGCCTCGAGGAACCCCCTGGGAGCGGGAGCCGACCCGGCGAAGCGGCGCTGGAGCCTGAGGCTGACGGACTTGCTGAAGAACACCACCTTCACGCTGACGGTGACGCTGCCCTCGCCGAACACGGCGGTCTCGTTGCCCTCCTTGACGTAGGTGAGCTTCAGCTGGAACTCCACGCTGATGCTGATCAGACCCAGGACCGAGAGATAGCCGCCGCACCGCACATAGCCGGTGAGGGTGACCGCGCCGCCGCGCTCCAGCGCGAAGTAGACGCCGCCCATCAGATGGACGCCGCCGCTGGCGACGCCCAGGTCCAGGGAGGCGTTGCCGCCGAACTCCAGGGATCCCTCGATCAGTTCGACGCCCTTGGTGCTGACCGTCAGAGCGAAGAAACCGCCTCCGCCGAACATTGAGACGCTCAGATTGAAGGGCTGGTGCCGCTCGGATATGGAGAAGCGGAAGGTGGCGGGGCGGTCGTCGAAGGGGACCGTGAGGGCGGCGGTGAGCGTGACGTTGCTCAGGGCGAAGATGCCGACGCTCACGGCGGGCACGGCGAGCGTGTATCCGGCGGTGATGCCGGTCGGGCTGACGTCGACGAACGAGCCCTTGCCGAAGCCGTCGGTCGGCAGCAGGTCCTTGAGGGTGTTGACGAACTCCAGGGCGCTCTCGAACCTGACCGATAGGCCGTCGGCGCTGAGGTCGGGGCGGCTGCCGGGCCGGGCCGTGAAGGCGAGCTTCTCGAACTCGACGCCGACGATCCCCGCGAACTCCAGGGCGAACCCGGTCAGCTCGCCTCGTACGGTCGACTTCTCGACGGCCTGCGGCGAGCAGACCGTCGTCGCCTCCATGACGAGCGCCGCACGGGTCATGTCGATGGTCGCGAAACCGATGCCGCCGTCGAGCGACACCTTCTCCCGCTTGAGCTGCGGCTTCCACAGGTAGCGGATCTCGCGGCCCTCGGCCAGCTCCCGGGCGCGCATGATCGGCACGGGCAGCAGCTCCTGGACGCGCCCCTCGATTCTCTCCATGATCTGGTCTTCGGTGAGCGTGGCCAGTTCCTGGATCGCCTCGCTCGGGACGGCGTCGAGGAGGTCGAAGAGGTTGATGACGCCGAGCAGTCTGGCATCGCCGAAGATCGCCGCCAGCTGGGCCGTGTCCATCCCCTGCACGGCCGCGCTCGCTTCGGCGAACTCCTTCGGGAGCAGTCCCGCCCGGGCCGTGATCGCCTGGACCGCCGCGTTCGGACGGGCGAGTCCGCCGCCCTTGCCCCCGCCGAAGTCCACCGGCACCTGCTCGGCCAGCGACAGGAAGGCCCCGGCGTCCTCGCCGTCGAATCCCTGCGCCAGATAGTTCTCGTGGAAGGTGACCGCGCTCTCGGTCGCGAGCCCCGTGAGCTGCTCCACGGCGGGCACCCGCACCGACGCGCTCTCCATCGTGGGCAGCATGCCCAGCGGATGCTGCGACGCCCTGGTCATGACGAGCTTGACCGAGGCGACCGGCATGCTGGTGATGCCGGGGGCGTCGACAGGCGCCTGGGCGAGCGCCGCCTTCTGGCCTCCCAGCTGGAACTGTCTGCGGTCCTCGAAGCTGTTGTAGAGGCCCGCGACGGACAGATCGTGCGCCCTGTCGAACGGTATGAACATCATCGGCATGGTGAAGCTGATGTGCCGGCCCTCGCTGTCGGTGGCGACGACGGTGAACGGGTAGGGATCGGCGGCTCCTTGCGGCGTCACCCAGAAGGGGCCGACGCCGTCGTTGATCGGGGGCGTGGAGGTCTCGGTGACGCGCAGCGAGCGGAACGGCATCTCCAGCCCGCCCCGGGGAAAGCCGGCGTTCTGGTCGTAGAACACCTCGGGCTCGAGCACGTTGACGTAGGTCTCCTGGTGGAGGAAGGCGACCGAGGTGTCGTCGCCGGGATCCGTGAACTTCCGCTCCGTGGTCCGCACCAGCAGCGCCCGGTGCCCGCTGCTGAGGAAGCCTTCTCTGGTGACCTGCACATACTCGTCGCGGCCGAGCTCGGCCCGGTGGTTGTAGGCCGTCAGGCTCGTCTGCGTCGTCGGATTCCAGAGCCCGCCCATCCGCACGGACGCTCCGATCGGGGTGAGGACGAACCGCTCCGCGCGCAGCGGCCGGCGCTCGAAGCCCGCGACAGGGAGACCGGTCTCGTCGATCAACTCCACATGGTGGGTGAGCTTGACCAGTTGGCCCAGATCGTGGTCGGTGAGGGGAAGGCGCAGCCCGGCGCGGGAGGGGCGGTTCTGGGGTGTGGCGAACGCCCGCAGCAGCGCCTCGCCGCCGTTCTCGCCGTGCAGGTCGGCGTGGAACAGCTCGGTCCGCCCGTCGAGGGTCACCGGGCGCGCCATCGTCGACGACCACTCGACGGTCCCCTCCAGGCCGAGGAAGAGACGGGTGGGAAACTCGATCAAGGTGCGCGGCGTCCCGCCGAAGACGTTGTCCGTGAACGGGTCGGGCTCGAAGTTGGGAACGGTCGTGGACTGCAGGTGGTTCCAGTCCAGGAGCTCCTGCGAGGAGATCTCGATGCTGTCCTCGCCGTCCGGGAGCATGAACACCAGCCGGCTCAGGCCGCTGACGAAGCCCAGCGAGAAGTCGGGCAGGAACAGCGCCTGGAGCAGGACCGCGTCCTCGTTGACGTGCTGCGGCGGAAGATGAAATATCAACAGCGCCGGGGCGTCGGGATCTTCGCGCACCAGCCGGGTCCCGTCGCGTTCGAGGTTGACCGGCTCGACCCGGAACATCACCAGGTCCTCGACGCGCTGCAAGAAGAAAGGCTCGGCGGTCATGGTCGCGCCGCCTTCGGATCGACGCCGGAATACCTTGCGGATGGCCGAGGCCGCAGGGGCGCGCGAGGCGCTTGCGGCGGCCCGGCCGTCCACTTCAGTGTGGCAAATGAGTGACTGTCACGCACCTTTTGTCCGGGCTGCTCCTGGACGCCCGACGGGCTCAGACCGTGAAGGGCCGCTGCCCCAGGAACGCGTCGCCGGGCCGGCCCGCCGTGTAGAAGTTCGGGCTCTGGGTGGCCGGCATGCGGCGCAGGATGTCGCGGTGGAAGTCGCGGTATCCGCCCTTGAAGGCGCCGCGGTCCCAGACCTCCAGCAGGGTCTCGGTGAACTTTCCGTTGACCGGGCCGTCGGAGGCGAGCTGATTGTCCTGGCAGGCCGAGATCAGCAGCCCGCTCGCCGGCTCCTTGCGGCCCTTCTCCTGGCGCAGCTCGCGCTGGAGGCCCTGGTAGAACTCCTTGTCCCGCTCGTAGATCTCGTGCTGCTTGAGCACCGGCATCAGCCGCGAGGTGTTCTCGATCTCGCTGGGCTCGCGGGTCTGGAACTGCTGCTCCATCGCCTCCGGGCTCAGCAGCTCGCGGACCTCGATGGCGCTTCCGCTGTGGCAGCAGTCCAGGAAGGCGAGGATCCGCACGCCGTCGGCGAAGCGCCCGAACTCCCGGTACAGCTCGTCGTCGAGGAACTCCCGGTCGAAGAAGACCAGCGTCTCGTCGAACTCGTCGGGCTCGTCCTCCGCGCCGTCCAGGTTCACCACCTGGCCGCCGTGCCCGGAGTAGGTGAAGAGCAAGATGTCGCCGTCGGCGAGCTTGTCGGCGGCCTTGCGCAGCTCCGCGGTGATGTTCTCGACGGTGCCGTCGCGGGTCAGCACGGTCGTGTCCTTGAAGCCGGCCGCGCGGGCCAGCCGGGCCATGTCGTTGGCGTCGTTCTCGCAGGCGACGAGTTCGCCGTCCCAGCCGCCGTATTTGGCGGGGTCGACCTTGTTGAGTCCGACGTGGAGGGAGAGGCCGGTGGTCATGCGTGTGTCTCCTCTGCGACGAGTGGCGGTGATCTGTGACGAGTGGCGGTGACGGGGCGCCAGCAGGCGTGGCGGGGTCGCCTGGATGAGTTCCGTGGACCCCCGCCGCCTCAACCCCACCGCCGCCCCAACCGCCTGAACGGGCCTGCGCGCGGCCATCGGAGTGGCGTCGCGCCCGGGCCGGATGGGGCGCCCACCCCTCGGGTATCGATCCGGGCATGAGCTCATCCGACACGTCGCCCCGGAGCGAGGACGCGGGCCTCCCGCACTCGCCGGCCGACCGCGGGGGCTACGACGCGTACTTCCCGGAAGCCGCCGTACCGCTGCCGGCGCCCTCAGGGGACGGCGCCGAGACGGCCGTCCTCCCGTACCCCCGCCGCGCCCCGGCGCACCGCGCAGAGCGCCGACAGGCCGCGGGCAGGGACTTCGCGTGCGCGTCGCCGGGCGAGCCGCCGCTGGGCTCGCCGTGAACGCTCCAGATGCCGTTCGCCCGCGTCGCCGAGCTCGCTCTGCCGGCCTTCGGACCGCCGCCCCACGCCGGCCCGACGCCCCTCGCACACGCCCCCGAGGCGCGCTGGAGGCGACGGGAGTCGTACGACGCCGCAGCCCTGGGCGCCTGACCGAGAATTCGCTGGTCAGCGCGGTCGTCCAGCGGAACTCCGACCCCCTTGCACGAGGGCAAAACGGGTGGAAGCATGACAAGTAGGAGTCGGCACATCTCTCGCTCCCCAAGGGCGGCTGGGTAGGTGTGGCATGCCGTTGGCCGATACGGAATGGGACCTCGTCACCATGTGGGTACGGGAGTACCTGCTCGACACCGTCGACCCCCACACCCAGCTCGTCAACCACGGCTTCTCGGGCGACTTCGTCGGCTCCCTCAGCCTCACCTCGGTCAGCGCGGAGAACGCCCGTGCACTGGTACAAGCTTCACGCAAAGACATCCAGCGGCAGCTCAAGCTCATCGAGGTCGTGTCGGAGGTCGACCGGCTCGCCGTGCTCCCGGACGTCTCCAAGGCCCACGAGTTCCATGACCGGCTCCGCGAGGACTACCGCCTCCACGCCTCGCAGGACAATTTCCGCACCCTCGTCCTCAAGGACGGGGCCGAGGTCTTCATCGACCGCCAAGGCCTGCGGGAGACGCTGCGGCAGTTCGTCGACGACCCCGTGAAGTCCGTGCTGCTGGTGGACGGCGAGCCGGGCAGCGGCCGGTCGTACACCTACAACTTCATCCGTCACATCGGTCAGCACCACGGCTTCCGCCCGGCCCGGGTCACCCTGTCGGAGACTTCCTCGGCGGACAAGGTCGTGCGCCGGCTGGCGGAGTTCGTCTCCGACCCCCGCGCGGGCGTCTCACCGCTCAACCCCACCGAGCTCAACGACCTGCTGCCGTCGATCGACGAGGCCGTGCACTGGGTGGTCGGCCGGGCGACGGCCGTCGAGGACCGGTTCTGGCTGGTCCTGGACGAGTGCGACAAACTCGCCCCCAGCTCCGACGTCTTCGACTTCATCGGACAGCTGTCCCTCGCCATCTACGAGCACGCGGCCGTCAAGGGCGACCAGGCGCCGCGCCTGGTCCTCCTCGGCTACGGGCCCACCATGCGCCAGCTCCCGTACGACCTGCGCGGAAGCATCTGCTGGGACACGGCCAAGGCCGTCGAACCCGCCGATCTGCGCACCTTCTTCGACCAGTACTTCCACGAGTCCCCGCCCGGCTTCCTCGGCGCCGGGGCGCCCGAGGAGGCCACGATCGCCGAGCTCGTGGACGTCGCCGTCGAGGAGGTCCTGCGGGCCACCGAGACAGACGGCGGCGCCGGCGCGGAGGGCTATATGCGCAGGATCTGCACGGCGGCGGAGGGGACCATCCGTGTCTACCGAACGCTCTGAGGCCGCGTCTACCGAACGCTCTGAGGCCGCCGTGGCGCCCAAAGCCGCCGTAAGCCCCGCCGAGGCGCGGGAGATCTTCGCCGCCCGGCTGCGCGAGGAGCTGCGCCCGGGCGGCGACGGCGACCGCGGTGTCTCGCACGCCCGCGGCGCCTACCGGGCGGCCGCCTGTCTGCTCACCCACTTCGACCCCCTCCTGCTCCGGCTGCCCGGCGAGGTGCGGGCCTCCGGCGGCGCCGTCCTGGAGCTGCTCGACGACTGCACCACCATCGGCATGAACGAGCGGGCCCTGTGGTGCCTCAAGAGCGACGTGCGGGACGCGACGCTGCACGGGCTGACGGGCCCGGAGGCGGCCCGGCGCGCTCTGGAGTGCAACCTCGACCAGTTCGCCGACGTCCCCGGTCCTGAGCACATCTGCTTCGCCTATCTCTCCGGCGACCCGCCGTCCTTGGCCGACCAGAACGCCTGCGAGCTCGCCGACACCGTCCAGGCGGTGCTGTGGCTCTCCTCCGTGCCGGGCGTCAGCGGGCTCCCGGACCCGGTGGGGCTCCAGCACAGCCTGGAGCGGGCGCGGCTGCTGCAGCCGCTCCAACGCCTCGTGCAGTCGCCGTTCCAGGGGCGCGCCCGCGAACTGAGGCAACTGCGCGACTTCATCGGCATGCCCGATCCGCCGGCGGCAGGCGAGCCGGCGGCCGGGGCGAGGGGACATCGGCAGCCGGCGCCCACCGGCGGCGTCATGAAGCCGCCGCTCGCCATCCGCGGCGCCGGCGGCATGGGCAAGAGCACGCTGCTGGCCAAGTTCCTCCTCGACAGCGTCCACGACCACACCCCCAGCTTCCCCTTCGCGTACATCGACTTCGAACGGCCGACGCTCTCCATCCACGAGCCGGTCACCCTGGTCGCCGAGGCGTCGCGGCAGCTCGGCATCCAGTACCCGGCGTTCCGCGAGCAGATGGACGAGCTGGCGGACGAGTGCCAGCACACGGCCCGCAGCCAGCGGGCGGGCCAGGAACGGGTGACGCAGCTGCACGAGCTGGCCACCACCCGCTCGGTGCTGGGGCGCTCCTCCTCGCAGGAGTTCCACGTCCAGGCCACCGAGCGCGAGACCAGCCTGATCCGGCGGTGGGCCCACCTTCTGGTGCGGGCGGTCGAGGCGGCGGGCCAGCACGACCCGCCCTTCGTGCTCGTCGTCGACTCCTTCGAGGCGGCCCAGTACCGGGGCTCGCCTGTGCTCGGCCGGATGTGGACCATGTGCCGCGCCTTCCAGAACGTCTTTCCCGGGCTGCGCGTCGTCGTCTCGGGGCGCTCCCGCGTCGAGCATCCGGCGAGGGACCCCGAGCAGCAGGACATCGAGCTCGACGAGCTCGACCCGGAGGCCTCCGTCGGCCTGCTGAGGGCCTGCGGCGTCAAGGACCCCGAGGTGGCACGGCTGTTGGCGGACCGGGTGGGCGGCCACCCGCTCAGTCTGAAGCTGGCCGCCCGGGCCGCCACGCTCGCGGCCGACGAGGTCGCCACGGACGCCCCGACCGCGGGCGGCGGCGCAGCCGCGGGCGGCGAGAGCGACGAGATGCACGAGCTGATCCGCAGCCTGCCCGTCCGCCGGGACCAGTTCTTCCGCCGCGTCGACCAGATGCTCGTCCAGGGCATCCTGTACGACCGGATCCTCAACCACATCCCCAACCGGGACGTGCGCCGCCTCGCCCACCCCGGCCTGGTGCTCCGGGTCATCACCCCCGAGATCATCAAGGACGTCCTCGCCGAGCCCTGCGGGCTGAGCATCGACTCCCTCGACGCGGCGAGCGACCTGTTCGAGGAGCTGTCCCGACTGGACCTGGTGGAGCCGGCCGGCCCCGACGCCGTACGCCACCGCAGCGACGTGCGCGCCATCATGCTGCGCCTGCCGGGCAGCGACCAGACCGAGGCGATGCGCACCGTCGAGCGGCGCGCGGTCGACTACTACTCCACCCGCGAGGGCCTGGAGGCGCGTGCCGAGGAGATCTACCACCGCCTGCGCCTGGACGAGAATCCGCGCTCGGTGGAGGAGCGGTGGCTGCCCGGCGTCAAGCGGTACCTCGTCGGGGCCGAGCACGACATGGGCCCCAGAGCCGCGGCCCTGCTCACGGCGAAGCTCGGCGGCGAGGCGCCCGCGCATGTGCTGGCGGGCGCGGACCAGGAGGACTGGGAGCGGATCGCGGCCCGCGAGGTCGAGGACCTGCTGGCGCAGGGGTTCGCCGAGGCGGCGCTCGAACGGCTCGCGGAGCGCCGGCCGTGGACGCCGTGCAGCCCGCTGCACTCCCTGTACGCCGCAACGCTCAAGAGGCTCGGCCGGCCCGAGGAGGCCCGGGCGGCCGCTTCGGAGGCGATCGCGCCGGCGCAGCGCGCGGGCTGCGCGGAGCGGCAGTTGGAGCTGCTGCTGCTCTCCGCCCATTACGCGGAGGAGGCCGGCGACCGGGAGAGCGCCGACCGGCAGCTGCGGGCGGCCGAGGACCTGGCGGTCGGCCTCGGGCAGGACCTCGAGGCGATGGGCGCCCTGCTGGCCCGGGCCCAGCTCGCCGAGTCCGCCCAGGACCCCGGCGGCGAGGCCGACTCCCAACTCGCCGAGCGGCTGCGGGTGGTGCCCGACAAGGTGCTCGCCGACCAGCCCGCGCTCGTACGCGCCGTCGCGTCGCAGGTCTACACCCGCGACCCCGGAGCGCTGGACCACGCCCTGGAGGTGGTGGGCCTGCCGGCGGACGACGAGGCGCTGGAGACGCTCGGCACGGCCATCACCCGTACGGCCACCCAGCAGCCGGCGCTGCTCGGCGCGCTGATGGACATCCTGGGCGACGCCGCGGGACCGGCGAAGCCGCAGCGGGGCGGCGCGGGCCCCTCCAGCACCACCGGGATCCTGCGCCTGGCCCGCGACCGCGGCACCCTCGACGCTCTGGCCCGAAGGCTGCTGGCCGTGTCCGACCCGAGCGGTCAGCTCCTCGCCGGGGTGGCCGCGGCGATGGGCGCGGGCTCCGCCGGCCGTCGTGCGAAGCAGCCACGCCCTCCCACCTCAAGCGAAGGGAACGGCCCTCGGCGGCCTGGTCAGCCATGAACACGCACTCCGGATACCTCACCCAGGACGAGATCCGCGAGCTCAAGGACGCCGCGCTGGACACCAGCACCCTGACCGACCCGCAGGTCAGGCCGCTCCTGCTCGCCGGCGTCATGCGCAAGTACACCGCCACGCTGCCCATGCTGCCCCAGCCGATCCTTCAGGTGCACTCCGACCTCAACCAGATGAACGGCGTCGAGCGCCTCGTGAACGGCCAGGTGCCGCTGGAGCTCTGGCTGCGCAACGCCGTCGGCCTGGTCACCGAGGAGGGTCCGCTCGCGGTGCTCAACCGCGCCCTGGACGAGGTGGCGCGCAGCGCGGGCGGCGAGCCGGACGTGATGGCGGAGCTGCCCGACCTGGAGACGAAGGAGGCGATCCTCCACCGCGACGACACGGTCCCCTTCGACTTCCTGCGGGGCGGCGAGGCCGCCGGCGCGGCGGTCGCCCGGATCAAGGTGCCCCCCTACGAGGGCGGCGCGCCGCTCCAGCCGAACGGGTTCCCGCACTCCGGCACGGGCTGGCTCATCGCCCCGACCCTCCTCATGACCAACCACCACGTCGTCAACGCCCGGACGGCCGACCGCGCGGGACGGCCCCAGGCCGGGCCCGACGACCTGCTGCTGCAGGCGCGGAACGCGCACGCCAGATTCGACTACGAGTCGGACGACGACGAGACCGAGGAGGCCGCGATCAGCGAGCTGGTCGCCGCGGACCGGACGCTGGACTACGCGGTGCTGCGGCTGGCCGCCCCGCCGTCCCGGCCGGTGCTGAAGCTGGCCGGCAAGCCGCTGTCCATCGCCAAGGGCGACATCGTGGCCGTCAACATCATCCAGCACCCGGGCGGGCAGCCCAAGCGCGTCGGCCTGCGCAACAACCTGGTGTTCGAGGCCGACGCGTCGGACGTCCGCTACTTCACCGACACCCGCGGCGGCTCCTCGGGCTCGCCCGTCCTCACGGACGACTGGAGGGTGGTCGCGCTGCACCGGGGCACGCGGCGCGTGGAGGACGTGATGTTCCAGGGCAAGTCGACGGCCTTCGTCAACGTCGGCACACAGATGGACAGCGTGATGAGCCATCTGAAGGCGAACAGCCCCCAGATCCACGCGGAGATCGAGTCGGCGCAGCACGGCTGACCGGCAGGGCACGACGACCGGCGCCGGGCGTTCGACCGGCCGCCACGACTGAGGAGAGCGAGGTGGACGACATGGCCAGGCGCGGCAGATCACCGGTCGCCACGGACCCCGAGCGGGTCTTCACGGACCTGAGGGAGGTGGCGCAGCGGGTACGGGAGGGGCTGTGGCAGGAGTTCCCCGAATCGGAGCAGGAGCTCCCCGCGCACGAGCAGCCCGCCGGGCAGATCTCCCAGTACGCCCAGCAGGAGCGCGACCGGGTCCTCTCCGCGGGCGTGAGCGGTCTGGAGAAGCTCGCCGAGGGACGCGAGGACGAGATCAGCGACGACGAGTCCTTCGGCTTGGAGGCGATCGTCCTGCTGGAGGGCCGCCCCGCGATCCTCGTCCAGAACCAGGACTTCGCCTCGCAGCAGGGCGACTGGGCGGTGCTCGACGGCCACCGGGCCGCGATCCGCGAGTCGATCGCGCGGGTCGGCCGCGTCGAGGTCTCCGGCCACGCCAGCCTGGACTGGATCGGCACGGCCTTCCTCGTGGCCCCCGACGTCGTGATGACGAACCGCCATGTCGCGGCGGAGTTCGCACGCGGCGACGGCGCGGGCTGGACCTTCCAGCAGGGCGTCAGCGCCCGGGTCGACCTGGCCGAGGAGTACGGCGTGCTGCCGACGGACGGCGGTCCGGCGTTCGAGGTCGTCGAGGTGCTCGGCATCCACGAGGACGTCGACATGGCGCTGCTGCGGGTGGTGCCGCCGCCGGCCGGCGGCACGCTCCCGACCCCCCTCGCGGTGGCCGCGGACGCCCCGCCGGACCTGCCCGGCCATCCGGTGTACTGCATCGGCTACCCGGCCTACGACGGCCGCCGCAACGAGCCGGAGTCGATGCGCAGGATCTTCATGGACATCTACAACGTCAAGCGCCTCCAGCCCGGCACGGCGACGGAGCTGGCGACCGACCGGGCGGTGATGAAGCACGACTGCTCGACCCTGGGCGGCAACAGCGGCTCCCCGGTCCTGGACCTGATGGACCATCGCGTCCTGGGCCTCCACTACGGCGGGCGCTACGCGTTCGGCAACTACGCGGTTCCCCTCTGGCAGATGACGGACGATCCGCTGCTGGTGCGGGCGGAGGTCAACTTCGTCTGACACGGCGGTCGGTGGGCCTGCGCGAACACCCTGCTCACGCCGTCGCGCGCCGACTACTGTGTGTGGACGTCGGAGAGCTGCTCGGCCCCCGGGCGGACGACCAGCAGGTCACGGGCCCGCCGCCTCATCCAGCGGTATCTGCGCGCGCAGGGGGTGGACCCCAAGCCCGCCCGGGCGGACAGCGCGTACACCGGCACGTACGACAGCGCTGCTACGGCGAGCTCGTCGTGAGGGCGGCGCGGGACGGGCTCGCCCTCGGGCTCGGGCCGAGCCCCTGCGATTCCCGCTGACGCCTTACGACGGCGACACGTTCGGCTTCGCGACGACGGGCGAGAACGCGGTCGGACTCACCAACGTGACGTTCACGATCGGGGGCGGCGGGACGGCGGAGAGGGTCCTCGTCGAGTATCTCGACGAGAGGGGCCTCGGCACGTTCACCCGCACCGCCCAGCCCCCTACGTGACCGTCGGCGCCGAGGGTCTGCGTCAGCGCCGCGATCGCAGCCGGCAGCGTGCGGGACCCGTGGCGCGCAGGGTGATGCCGGTGTCGACCGGGATGTCGAGGTCGACGGCGTCGAGCTCGTACTCCTGAAGGATCATCGCCAGCGCGAGGACCGACTCCAGCATGGAGAAGTGCTGCCCGATGCAGGCGCGCGGTCCGCCGCCGAAGGGGAACCAGGCGTACCGGGGGCGCTCCTTCTCCGCCTCGGGCGTGAAGCGCTCGGGGTCGAAGCGCTCGGCGTCGTCCCAGTAGCGGGGGTGGCGGTGGGTCACCCAGGGAGCCACTATCACGTCGGCGCCGGCGGGGATCCTGAATCCGTCGATCTCCACGGCCTCCACGGCGCGCCGCCCGATGACCGGGCCCGCCGGGTAGAGCCGCATGGCCTCCTTGAGCACCTTGGTCAGATAGGGCAGCGCGTCCAGGTCGGCCGCGCCCGGGACGCGTCCGGCGAGGACGGCCGCGACCTCCTCCCTCGCCTGCTTCTGGCACTCGGGGTGGCGGGCGAGCAGATGCAGGGCGAAGCCGAGCGAGGTGGCGGTGGTCTCGTGTCCGGCGAGCAGGAAGATCAGCACCTGGTCGCGGATCTCGGCGGCGTCGAGGCTGCCGTCCTGCGCGCTCTCGACCTGCGCGAGGAGACTGAGGAGGTCGTCGCCGGCCGTCGCGTCGCCGTCTGCGCGCCGCTTGTCGATGATGCGGTCGCACACGTCGTACAGCTCGCTGGTCGCGGTGGCGGCCCGACGGTTGGCGGGCGTGGGCCACTCGCGCGGGACATTGGCGGGCGAGTAGCCGCGGCGCAGCGTGTACTCGCCGATCACCGGGAAGCACCGCTCGACGACGTCGACGGCGGCCTCGACGTCCGTGCCGAAGAGGATGCGGGCGACGGCGCGCAGCGTCAGGCCCGTCATCTCGGCCATGACGTCGACGGTGGCGTCGGGCGCGGCGCCCCAGCGGGCGGTCATCGTGGCGGTCTCGGCGGTGACGGCCTCGGCGTAGCCGTCGACGCGCTTACGGGTGAACAGGGGCTGCACGAGCCGCCGCTGCCTGAGGTAGTCCTCGTCCTGGCTGGTCAGCAGCCCGTTGCCGAAGGACTCGCGTACCTCCTGGTAGAAGGCGTTGTCCTTGCGGAAGTTGGCGGAGTCGGCAGCCAGCACCTGCTGCGCCCCGGCGGCGGAGAACACCGCGTAGATCTCGGCGCGCAGGCCGGGCGGGCCGGCCGTGAGCCGGACGACGTCGCCGTGCTCGCGCTGCGCGCTCAGGAACGTGCCGAGGGAGTCCCGCTTGAGGTCGAGCATCGAGCCGAGCAGCGGCAGTCCTGCGGGTCCTGGGATCTGCGTACGGGCCATGGTCAAGGCTCCCCCTGGGTCGTCGTCGCGGCGTCGCCGGGTGCGCCCGGCGGCTGAGCGCATCTGGGCGATTGTCCCAACGAGGGCGGGAGTGAGCCATCTTGGCCCCCCACTCGGCCGAATCCGACCAGGTGAAACCGGCGCGCAGTAGCGCGCACGGAGTGCACGGCTGGATCCCAGGAGCACGCAGACGCTCCGGGGGCGAGCGCGCGGGCCGCGTCGGTCCGGCTCTGGGCGCGGCGCCCACCCGACCCGGCAGCGCCCGGAAGTGACAGGAGTCCGTCGCATCCCTCGTCGGCACCGGCTGAAAAGCGCTCATCGCCGAAGCGGACCCTGTCACTCCCGGAATTGGCGCGAACAGTATGGGACATGACGATCGTCACGCTGGTAGGGACGCTGGACACCAAAGGCCAGGAGTACAGCTGGCTCCGGGAGCGGCTGCTGCGGTGCGGGGTCGAGGTGGTGCTCGTGGACACGGGCGTCGTCGGAGAGCCCGGCGTGGCCGCCGACATTCCGCGCGCCGCCGTGGCCGAGGCGGCGGGCGTCGAGTTGAGAAGGCTGCGGGACGAGGGAGACCGCGGCGCGGCGGTGACCACGATGGCCCGCGGGGCCGCCGCGATCGTGCGGCGCCTCTACGCCGAGCAGCGGCTGCACGGCGTCCTCGCCGTCGGCGGCAGCGGCGGCACCTCGATCGCGACGCGCGCGATGCGGGCTCTGCCGCTCGGCGTCCCGAAGCTGATGGTGTCCTCCATGGCCTCGGGCGACGTCTCCCCGTACGTCGGCTCCACCGACATCACGATGATGTACAGCATCGTCGACATCGCCGGCATCAACACCGTCTCCGCGCCCATCCTCGCCAACGCCGCCGACGCCGTCGCCGGCATGGCCAAGGGCTTCGCCGCCGCCTCCCGGGCCGTACGGCCCGAGGATCTCGGCGTCGGCGGCCGGCCGCTCGTGGCCGCGAGCATGGCGGGCGTGACCACCCCCGGCGTCGACGCGGCCCGGCAGCGGCTGACCGAACTCGGCTACGAGGTGCTGGTCTTCCACACCAGCGGCGCCGGCGGACGGACCCTGGAGTCCCTCGCCGACGAGGGACTCTTCGCCGGCGTGCTGGACCTGACGCTCAGCGAGCTCGCCGACGACCTCGTGGGCGGCGTGCTGACCGCGGGACCGGACCGGCTGCGCGCCGCCGGGCGCAGGGGCATACCGCAGGTGGTGAGCCTGGGCGCGCTGGACATGGTCAAGTTCGGCCCGCTGGACACCCTCCCGGACCGCTTCCGCGATCGCCGCGTGCGGGTGCACAACCCCTCGATCACGGTCGTCCGCACCACCGAGGCGGAGTGCGCCGAGCTGGGCCGCCGCATCGCCGCGAAGCTGCGGCCGGCGGTCGGGCCGACGGCCGTGTGCATACCGCTCCGCGGGCTCTCCACGCTCGGCGGCCCGGGCGGGCCGTACCACGACCCCGGCGTCGACGACGCGCTGTTCACCGCGCTCCGCGACGGTCTGCGCGGCAGCACGACCGAGGTGCTCGACTTCGACACGCATATCAACGACCCCGTCTTCGGCCGGGCCGCCGCCGAGCGTCTGCACCGCATGATCTGCGCCGACCGCTCCGCCCCGCGGAAGGAGCGGGTGGCCTGAGAAGCCGGAGACCCGACCCCGCTACGGCGCGAGCCGCTACGGACGGTCGCCGGCTCGGGCGAGGGGTCCTCTCTGAGCTGCACGGATCCTAAAAATGGACAATTCGGGCATATTCTTCATGTATCGCCCCTACGATGCCCCGATCCCCCAGGGACGCTGATCGCGATGGCCACCGACCCGAAGCCTGCCGAGCCCAGCGGCACCACCACCCATGACGTGCACGGCGCGCCCTGCTGGATCACGCTGCTGGCGAGCGACCTCTCGCGGGCGCAGGCGTTCTACGGCGCGGTCTTCGGGTGGACCTTCCGGCACGCCAGGCTCGGGGACCAGTTCAGCACCGCGCTGCACGGCGGCGCGCCGATCGCGGGCATCGGCACGCTGGAGCCCGACTGGCGGGCGCCGGTGGACTGGACGCCGTACTTCGCCGTCGGCGACGCGGACGAGGCCGCGGCGAGGATCCAGGAGCGCTGCGCCACCGTCGCCGTCGGGCCGCTCAGCCTCCCCGTCGGCCGCGGCGCGCTGGCCGCCGACCGCGACGGCGCCGTCTTCGGCATCTGGGAGGGGGAGCTGATCTCCGACTGGGCGACCTGGCGCAAAGCCGCGCCGGTCTGGCTGCGGCTGCGGACACGGGACGCCTTCGACGCGGCGATCTTCTATGGGCAGGTCCTCGACTGGGCCTGCGACCTGCCGGGCTGCTGCCAGGTCGACTACGAGAAGGGCGAGGTCGTCGTACGCCAGGAGGGCCATGTGGTCGCCCGGCTGAGCTCCGGCGCGGTCGAGACCGCGCCGAACCCCATGGTCAAGCCCCGCTGGCATGTCCTGTTCCCGGTGTACGACGTCCGGGCCGCCGTCGAGGGCGCGACCCGCAACGGCGGCTCCGTGCTGGGCGAGCGCCAGACCCCCGACGGCCCGGAGGTGACGCTGCGGGACCCCGAGGGCGCCCTCTTCACCGTCACCAGCGACAGGGCCCCCCGCTGACGCGGACGGCGGGCACTCAGCCCATCGTGCGCAGGTGCTCCTCCAGCCGCTCGTACGTCTCGACGACGCCTTCCTCCATGCCCATGGCCATGGCCTGGTCCCGGATCTCCCGGGAGGGCCAGACGGAGGTGCTGGTCAGCGTGGTCCGGCCGTCCTCCTCGTCGAAGGTCAGGGTCGTCACGACAGCCGGCCCCGGCATCTGCTCGAAGATCTCGGTGTAGACGATCCGCTCCGGCGGCACGATCTCCTGGTAGACGCCGGAGAACACGATCTCCTGGCTGCCGTCGCTCTGGCCCCAGCGCCAGGCGCCGCCCGGCCGGAAGTCGATGTCGCAGACGGTCGTGGTCAGCGAGCGCAGGCCGTACCACCTGCGGACGTGCTCGGGCTTGGTCCACGCCTCGAAGACGAGGCTGCGGGGCGCGTCGAAGACGCGGGTGATGACGAGTTCGCGGTCGGACGGCGTGGTCAGCGTGGTGGGGTGCTCACGTGCTTTCGCGGTCATGGTTCCGCTGCCTTTCCTGAAGTTCGATCAGGTAGTCGTCCAGCTGGCCGAAGCTCTCCTCCCAGAACCGACGGTAGTGCTCCAGCCACTGGTTGACCTCCTTGAGCGGGCCCGCCTGCAACTGGCAGGGCCGGTACTGCGCATCGCGCCCTCTGGTGATCAGTCCGGCGCGTTCGAGCACCTTCAGATGCTTGGAGATCGCCTGCAGGCTGATGGAGAACGGCTCGGCCAGCTCGTTGACCGTGGCGGCCCCGTCGGCGAGCCGCGCCAGGATGGCCCGTCGGGTCGGGTCGGCGAGGGCGCCGAACGTGGTGCTGAGCGGGTCGTCTGCCATCTCGTAATCAACCATCCAGTTGTTCAACCGATAGGTTGAGCATGCGCCCGCGGCGACCGGAAGTCAACCCGGGGCAAGGAGACGAGCCGAGACGAGGCGAGAGCCGTCGGACGCGCCGCGGCGCGGGGGTGGCCGTGTCCGTGGACCGGGCCGTTCCGTTAGGCAGCGCATGATCAAAGCACAGCGCGTTCTCGCCGCCGTGGCCTTCGCCGCCGGCGCTTCAGCCCTCGCCGCCCCCGTCGCACACGCCGCCGACGCCCCCGAGGGCCGAGTGATCTCCGTCGCCGACGAGCTCGACGAGCTCGCCGCCACCGGTGTGCCCGAGGCACAGCGAGCCCAGATGCCGACGGTCTCCCAGCAGCTCGACGCAGCGAACGGGCTGCACAGGCTCAGCGAGGTGGGCAAGGTCGCCGAGCCGGCCGCGCCCCTCCTGGGGCTGATCCCCGCCGTGGGATAGCAGCACCGGTTCGGCCTCTCCCCCGCAGGTCCGGTGCGCCCGCTAGGGCCGCACCGGACCTGTCCCCTGTCCGCCCGCCCACCGCCTCGCCCACGCCTCGGGTTCGATGCCGGGAACGAGAACCCTTGGCGGGAACCAGTCGTGGTGGAAATGTGTCTGCCCTAGGGACAAGACGTGGGCTACCGTGCGACGGCCGTACATCGACGGCCGTTTCGTACGCATACATCGGAACCGCCAGTGCGCGGCTCCTCTCGGGAGAGCGTGATCGCGATGAGCGCGTGGACGGTGCCTGGGTACACGGAGTCCCGGGAGTTGGGGTCCGGGGGCTGTGGGCGGGTCGTTCTGGCCGTCCACGACGCGACCGGCGTGCCGGTGGCGGTCAAGTATCTGAGCGAGAAGCTGCGGGCGGACGCCGACTTCGTACGCGAGTTCCGGGCCGAGGCACGCCTGCTCGGCGACCTCGACTCGCGTCATGTGGTGGACCTGTACGAGTACGTCGAGGCGCCGCAGGGCGCGGCCATCGTGATGGAGCTGGTCGACGGCGTCGCCCTGCGCGCGCTGCTGCGGCAGGAGGGCGCCACCGGCCCCGAGGCCGCGCTGACGGTGCTCAAGGGCTCGCTGCTGGGGCTGGCCGCCGCGCACCGGGCGGGCGTGGTGCACCGCGACTACAAGCCGGAGAACGTCCTGGTGGCGGCGGACGGCTCGTCCAAGCTCGTCGACTTCGGCATCGCCGCGGGCCGCGGCAGCACGCCGGGCGTGGCCGGAACCCCCGCGTACATGGC
This sequence comes from Streptomyces sp. NPDC051907, assembly GCF_040681075.1. Lineage (NCBI taxonomy): Bacteria > Bacillati > Actinomycetota > Actinomycetes > Kitasatosporales > Streptomycetaceae > Streptomyces > Streptomyces sp. NPDC051907. The sequence continues at coordinate 45,633 of NZ_JBFAYB010000074.1, forward strand.
GCCGGAGCAGTGGAACGGCGAGCCCGCGTCGCCGGCGGCCGACGTCTACGCCGCGACCGCCACCTTCTACGAGTGCCTGACCGGCCTCAAGCCGTACTCCGGCGAGAACTTCGCCGAGCTGGCCCTCCAGCACATCAGCGCGCCCATCCCCGAGGACGAGGCGCCGGAGGCGGTCCGGCCGCTGATCCGGCGCGGGCTGGCGAAGGAGCCGCACGACCGCCCGGAGAACGCGGCGGCCTTCGTGGCGGAGCTGGAGGAGGTCGCCTCGGCGGCGTACGGACCCGACTGGGAGGAGCGGGGGCAGCGGAAGCTGGCCGCGCTGGCCGCCCTTCTGCCGCTGCTCTTCCCGTCGGCGGACCAGCCCTCGGGGACCGTCGAGCCGGCGACGACGGCGATCGGCGCGGGCGACACGGGCGGCGGCGCGGGCGGCGGTTGGTCGCCCGGCGTGCGCGGCGCGCTGACGGGCGCC